>JAXHTF010000009.1 GCA_034211275.1 Acidobacteriota bacterium | reverse complement strand
CCGCCCGCCTCATCCTCCACGACCCCGCCGACAAAATCGGCCCCCACGAGGACGAAGCCCAATCCGACGAGCCCCCCGAGCCGGCGGAGAGCTCGAATCGGGAGGCTTCGGGGGAGTAGGAACTCGCCGTCGGGCCCCGCGTTTCGGTCTGCAAAGGCCGAATTACCATGAAAATCCGCCATCGCATGGTCAATTTTCATGGTAAATTTCCTTTATGCCCGTCCCTCGCCGATCTCTCCTCGCTTCGATTCAGAAAGCTCTCGGCCGTAGCCCGATCACCATCTTGACCGGCCCGCGGCAATCCGGGAAGACAACGCTGGCTCGGGAGCTGCTGTCAGAAGACTCTCCGGCCTACTTCGATCTCGAGGATCCGGTCAGCCTTAGCCGCTTGGAGCAGCCCATGACCGCCCTCAGCCCTCTCGAGGGATTGATCGTCATCGACGAAATCCAGCGGCGGCCGGATCTTTTTCCAGTGCTGCGGGTACTTGCCGACCGGAGCTCGAACCCGGCGCGCTTCCTGATCCTGGGAAGCGCCTCCGGCGATCTCCTGCGCCAGAGCTCTGAGAGCTTGGCCGGTCGCGTCGAGCACATCACGATTGGGGGATTCTCCTTGGCGGAGCTGGAAGGCGAAGCGCTAAGGAAGCTTTGGCAGCGCGGCGGTTTTCCCCGCTCGTACCTCGCCGCCACCGATGAAGATAGCCTCGCCTGGCGCACCAGTTTCATTCAGACGCTTCTGGAGCGCGATCTTCCGCAGTGGGGCGTCCAAGTGCCGGCCCAGGCCCTCCAGCGTTTCTGGACCATGCTGGCTCACTACCACGGACAAACATGGAACGCTGCAGAACCAGCGCGAGCTTTGGGAGTCAGCCAGCAGACTAGCCGTCGCTATCTCGATTTGCTCACAGATGCTCTAATGATCCGCCAACTCCAACCCTGGCACGCCAATCTGCGGAAGCGTCAGGTCAAGTCGCCCAAGATCTACGTCCGGGACAGCGGTCTGCTGCACCAACTCCTGAGTATCGACTCGGAAAAGGCACTCCTGACCCACCCGAAGGTCGGCGCCTCCTGGGAAGGATTTGCTATCGAGCAAGCCCTCCTCGCCGAGCCCCACGACGAAGCATATTTCTGGGCAACGCATCAAGGCGCCGAGATCGACCTCATTCTGCGCCGCGGCAGCCACCTCTACGGTATCGAGTGCAAACGCGCCGACGCCCCCCGCGTGACCCGTTCGATCCGCATCGCGCTAGAAGACCTGGAGCTGGAGAGAGTCGCGATCCTGTACCCGGGTTCGAAGCGTTACCCACTCACAGATCGAGTGGAAGTCGTTCCGTTGGAAAAGCTGGCTGAGGGAGCGATCTTCGAGGGCTCAGAGACGTTCGAATAGATTTCCAGCCAGTCCCAACCCATGCAGCAAGCCTTCTACTGAAGGTCCGGTCTAATAACCCCTCGTTCCTACGCTCTGGCGTGGGAACCATGACGCGACGCTCCAGCGTCGCCCGGGACAAGGCAAAAAACCAGCAGTCATCCTCTTACAACTAGCTGTTCGGGAACGACTCGTTGAAACTCAGCCAGCCTGAGGCTCGGCAATCAAAGCACGCGGTCGCACGTCAAGACGAACCTCCACGCTCTGCCCCAACGATCCCAGGATGCGGATCAGACGGTCGATGGTGAAGCGTCCAAGGTCCGCATTGCGGATGCGGGAGAAGTCGCTGGCGGCAAAGCCCGTCAGCTTCTGCGCTTGGCGAACGCTCAAACCCTCGTCATTGAGCAGGCCAATGATCTGCGCTGCCAGCTTCGCCTTGGCCTGGTGAACATCGGCGTCGGGATCACCAAAATCACGATAGACATTGCCGCTTCCGCGTTCGACTTGGATTTCCTCGGTCTTGGTCATTTTCCTAGCGCCTCCTTGAGAGCTTTGAGGCCCTGATCCAGGACACCGCCCGATCTCTGAGCAACTGGCTTGGACTCATCGACGGTCTCGCCCGCATGTTGTCATTTTTGACAACAACCATCTAGAGCCCCTTAGTGTTCGCATGCTTGGGACGGAACGGCCGGGAAAGGACCCAAGAACCATGAAAATCCGCCTTCGAGCGCCAGATTCTCATGGTTTACCCTGGAGCTCACACGGATGCGAGAGCGACCGAGAGCCCCTCAGCTGCTAAAATCCTCAACATAGCTTTTACCCAAGTCTTCGGCGGCTTCCCCCTTGCAGAGGGAGCTCACTATAGATCTGGGCTGAGCCCAACGGTGACCGGTCCACGCTCTTGGAAGAAAGCTCCGAGGGACTCAGCATGCGCGTTTTTATCAGTCATTCTTCCAAGGACAAACCCCAGGTCGAAGAGCTCGCCCGGGCGCTGGCGGAGCGTGGCTTCGAGCCTTGGTTCGACCAGTGGGAGATCGCCGGCGGGGACGATCTGGTAGGCCGGATCAACGACGGGCTGGAGCGGGCCGATGCCGGAATCGTGGTCTTCTCGCGCCACACCCGCGACAGCCGCTGGGTGGAGGCGGAGGTCAACTATCTGACCTACGCCCGCATCCAGGAAGACAAGGTTCTGGTTCCGGTGATGCTCGATCCGGAGGCTTGGGTGCCACCGCTGCTGCGGCCTCTGGCGCGTCGAGGTTTCGAAGAGATCGACGCCCTGGCGGACGCTCTGCGGAATCGCAGCGCCGGACCGCCGCCGGTGCGGTCTGCGGAAAGAGGCCGGGTCGAGCGGGTCACCCTCTCCCTACGCCCCGCCTCGTCCCCATCACCGACGGAGGCCGACTCCGAGCCAGGGGTGGCCGTGGAGATCCGCATCGGGGACACGGTGCACGGCCGGGTGTCCTACGATGCTCTGCCTCCGGCACTGGTCGCCGCCCGCACCGCCTTCCTGCGCAGCCCCGTGGCGGGCCATCGCCGGGACCGCGCTGCTGCGGTGGTAGCCGAGCTGAGAGCCATCCTCCAAGAGACCGGGCAGCAGATGAGCGCCCTGTGCTTCCCCGAAGCCTCCGGCGAAGCCCTGGCGACGATCCTCGACGGCAGCCCCCTGGGTATGCTGGTGGAGTTCTGCATCGAGGCCGAAGGGACTGAGCTGCTGGGCCTGCCCTTCGAAACCCTCCGGCTACCCGACGGCAGACCCCTCGCGACCCACCCCAAGTGTATTCTCTGGCGCCGGCCCGCCAACCTGAACCGAGCTGCCGGTCAGACCATGGCTGGGCCGCTCAAGATCCTGGTGGCGGTGGGAGCACCCTACGAGGAAGCCACCGATGCGCCATTGCTCGATTACGAGCGGGAGCTCCAGCACATTCTCGACGCGGTAGAACCGCTGGAGATCCATGAGAACGCAGAGGTACGCATCTTGGAGGTGGGGCACCCGGAGGAGATCGCCAAAGCCATCGAAGCCGACGCCTACCACGTGCTCCATCTCTCCTGTCATGGCGCGCCGGGAAGGCTTCTGCTGGAGAACGAGGACGGAGAGGAAGTCCCGACCACCGCCGAAGAGCTCGTAGGGCCATTGGCCGACAAAGGCCGGCCGCTACCGCTGGTCTTCCTCAACGCCTGCCACGGCGCGGTGCAGGACATCCAGACCGGCAGCCTCGCCGAGGATCTGCTGCGCGCCGGCGTTCCCTCCGTCCTGGCCATGCAGACCTCGGTCAGCGACCGCTATGCCAGCGATTTAGCCCGGGCCTTCTACCAGCATCTGGCACGCGGCGAGCACCTATTGCCCAGCGTCGCCCTGGCCGCTGCAAGGAAGGAGTTGGAGGCCGAACGCCAGGCCCAAGCCCGCGCCGGAGGAAATCCCTACGCCGCCCAGCCGGAGTACAGCACCGCCGCTCTCTTCGTATCGGGAAAAGAAAACCCCCTGGCGGACTTCGGGCTCGAGAAGAAGCCCCTTAGCCAGCGGCCGGTCCACACAGTGGCCGGCCCGGTGCCCCAGCTACGCATCGACGAGCTCATCGGCCGGCGCCGGGAGCTGCGGAACTGCCTGCGAACGCTTCGCGCCGACAGCCGAGAGCACGCCGGCGTAGTGCTCACCGGCACCGGTGGCGTGGGCAAGAGCGCCCTGGCGGGCCGCGCGATGCAGCGGCTGGTGGAGGCGGGCTATCTGGTCTCTGCCTTCAAGGGGCGATTCGATCTCGTCGGCTTAGTCGATGCCGTGCGAGAAGCGGCGCGCGGCTCCAAGAAGAAGTGGATCCGCGAGCTCGGAAATGAGCTGAAAGAAGACGGCCTCGACGATCTGCAGCGGTTGGCCTCGCTCAAGAAGGCGCTGGCGAGCCAGCGTCTGGTAATCGTCTTGGACGACTTCGAGCAAAACCTCACCGTCGGCGGCAGCAACTTCCTCAATCCTGATGTGGCACAGATTCTGGGGTCACTGGCCCAGGCGGCAGGCCGCGGCCGGCTGCTGATCACCTGCCGTCATCCCATCCCCGGCTTCGAAGGCCTCTTCGAGCACCTGTCCATCGGCCGCCTCAGCCGGGCGGAGAGCCGCAAGCTGATGCTGCGCTTGGACGCGCTCCAGCGCACCGAGGACGACGGCGGCATCGACTCGAAGGAGCGGGCCGAGCTCCTCCGCATCCTCGACGGCCATCCCCGCTCGCTGGAGTTCGCCAACGTGCTCCTGGGCGGCGAAGCTCGACGCCCGCGGCATCTGATGGAGAAGCTGCGGGAGCTGCAGGCAAAGCTCGGGCAGCAGACCACCGCCGACGACGGCGCCGAAGCCCTGCAAACGACCCTGGACTTGATCGCCCAGGACGTCCTTCTCACCGAGCTGCTGGCCATTGCCCGGGAAGAGGACATCGACGAGATTCTCCTCCAGGTGGCAGTGTCCAATCTGCCGGTGACGCCGGAGGGTGCGGCGCGGATGCTGGTTGTGGGAAGTGAGGAGACAGAAGAGGTCTCGGAAGAGAGCGCGGCAGCGGCGAAACAGGCCTTCCAGCGTCTCCAGGCCCTGGCCCTCCTCCAGCCCTCCACCGAGGGTGCCGCTTCTGTGCACCGCTGGACGGCCGAGGTCCTGGCCCAGCTAGCCCCCGAAGGCCACGCGGCTCGCTGCGTCCGGGCCGGCCGCTATCGACTGTGGCGAAATCAGCACGAGAGCCATGACCTCCTCGACGCCCTCGAGGCGGTGCGCAACTTCCTCCAGGGCCAGGACTTCGACGCCGCGGCGGCCAGCGCCCTCGGCTGTCTTCAGGCCTTCGCACAGGCCCAGCGCACTTTGGACATTGCGGCGCTGGCGTCGGAGGTATTGGAAACGCTACCGCCGACGCATGGCCAGTTCGCGGTGATCGCAGATTGGGAGGCCCGGGCGCATATCAGTCTCGGGAACCAAGCTAGGGCCTTCGAACGTCACAACTCCCTCCTGGCCCGCTTTGAGGAGCTGACGGCCAGCGAACCCGACAGAGCCGACTACCAAAGAGACCTCTCCGTCTCCTACGACCGCATGGGGGACCTCTTCAAAGCACTCGGTCAGGGCGATAAGGCTCAGGACGCCTTCTCCAAAGCACTCAACATCGCCCAACAACTCGCCCAACAAGAACCCGACAGAGCCGACTACCAAAGAGACCTCTCCGTCTCCTACAACAAGGTCGGGGACCTCTTCAAAGCACTCGGTCAGGGCGATAAGGCTCAGGACGCCTTCTCCAAAGCACTCAACATCCGACAACAACTCGCCCAACAAGAACCCGACAGAGCCGACTACCAAAGAGACCTCTCCGTCTCCTACGAACGCATGGGGGACCTCTTCAAAGCACTCGGTCAGGGCGATAAGGCTCAGGACGCCTTCTCCAAAGCACTCAACATCGCCCAACAACTCGCCCAACAAGAACCCGACAGAGCCGACTACCAAAGAGACCTCTCCGTCTCCTACAACAAGCTGGGGAACCTTCTTTTCGCCCTTGGGCAGACGGAGGACGCCAAAGATCTCTTTCTGAAGGATCTGCAGATCGCCCAACAACTCGCCCAACAAGAACCCGACAGAGCCGACTACCAAAGAGACCTCGTTGTCTCGTTCGTCCGAGTTGGAACCAATAAGGGCGCTGCCGGGCTCGTCGAGCTGAGGCAGGCGATGGCGATTCTGCAAGACCTTCGGGCCACTGGGAGACTGAACCCAGTGGACGAGCCGATGATCCCCGCAGTGCAGCGCCTCATCGACGCGACCGAGGCAACACAGGACTGACCCATCTCTCCCACGAACACGAACTCCCCCATTGCACCAACACAACACATGTGCAAAACTGATTAAGAGTATTTGATTTCGCAGCTGCCGCTTCGCTCCTGATGCCGGCCCCATCCAACCGGCTTGTCTACCTCTCAGGGTGAAGCGACGCTACGGTTCTGTTGCTGTGCTTCTCCGTGATTCGGCGCTAGCGCCGGAGGCCCGCCGAAGCTTTTTTCCTTTCCTCCGTCACAACAGCTTGTAGAGCCCGTGCGGCCACGGCGTGTGGTCCGCTGGCTTGTGGGATTGATCGATGCTCCTGTGTTTTGGACGGGAGTGTTGCCCTTTCCGGCCGCTCGGCGGCCTGATGTCCGCAGCTTCACGGAGGAAGCACCATGCCCGTACCTACCAGCTATCCCGGCGTCTACATCGAAGAGTTGCCCAGCGGGGTGCGCACCATCACTGGCGTCGCGACCTCCGTGGCAGCGTTCATCGGCTACTTCCGCAAGGGGCCGATGGACGAGGCGGTCCAGATCTTCAACATGGGGGATTTTCAGCGCGTCTTCGGCGGGCTCCACAGCCGTAGCGAGGCGAGCTACGCGATCCAGCAATTCTTCCTCAACGGCGGCACCGAGGCCTGGGTGGTACGCACTGCGGGGGGGGCGGTGGAGGAGGCCGATGTGGCCATCCAGAGCGCTCTTGGGGGGCCGACGGCGCTCACCGTCACCGCCGCCAACGCCGGGGTGTGGGGTAACGAATTGCGGGTGATGGTGGACTACCCGGGGCCGACGTCCAACGACCGCTTCAACCTCACCATCGCCCTCTACCAGACCACCGGCGGCGAGCGGCAGCTGCTGGCTACGGAGACCTTCAACAACCTGTCGATGAACGCCGCCGACCCGACCTTCGTGCACCGGGTGGTGAACGACGAGCTGGCGGGATCGAAGCTGGTGGAGGTGGCGGCCAACGGCAATCTGCGGCCGCAGCCCAACGGCACCCTGTCGGGGGTGCTGGCGCCGTTCCCGGCGATCACTTCGGGGGCGCCCCAGGTGGACGTCACCATCGGCACCGAAGGCACTGCCACGGCGACCTTGACGGCGGTACCCACCACGCTGGCGGAAGCCCGAGCGCGGCTGGAATCGGCGATCCGGGCCGCCAACCCGGCGAGCCGGGCCTTCGCCCAGGCGCGGGTCAACGTGGTGGACAACCGGCTGCATGTGCTGGCCGGCGGCCTCGAGCACGACGCCCGCATCACCTTCGCCGCTGGCGGTGCCGACACCACCGCCGCGGACCTCCAGCTGCTCACCGCGCAGAATCTGGAGGGCGTGCTCTCCGGCGACATCAGCGGCGTCGCCTTCCCCACCGCCGCCGGCCAACAGCTGCGGGTGGCCCTGGGCGGCGGGGCGCCGCAGACGCTGACCCTGGGAGCCATGAACAATCCCGGAGAGGTGGCGACAGAGCTGGAGGCGCAGATCCGTGGCGCCGGCGCCGGGGCGGAGTTCACCGGCGCGCGGGTGGCCCTGCACTCCGAGGGCGGCGCGGACCAGCTGGTGGTGGTAGCCGGCACCGCCGGTACCGCCGTGGCCTTCTCCGCCGAGGGCGCGGACACCACCGTCGACGATCTGGGCCTCGACGCCGGCACCGCCACCGCCATCGAGGCGGCGGTGTCCGGGGACATCAACCCCATACCCGCCGTACCCAACAACGCCGAGGTGCAGGTGACCCTGGGCGGCGACGGCCCCCACACGGCCACCTTCGGCGCTGCCGTCAACGTTCTGGGAGCCATCGCCGACGAGTTGCAGGCGGCCATCCGGGGAGCCCAACCGGCCAACCCCGCCACGTTCACCAATGCGCGGGTGGCGGCCTACACCGGCGGCGGAGAGAACCGGCTGGTGGCGCTGGCGGGGGTCGCCGGGGACGCGGTGGTCTTCACCGCCGCGCCGGCGGACGCCACCACCGTCGGCGAGCTGCTGCTGGACGCCGGCAACGCCCAGGCCAATGTGCAGCAGTACGCGCTGGGAGCCGGCGCCGCCATCGCCGGCACCGCCCAGGGCGCCGGCACTCCGGGCAACGACGGCGATCCTCCGGGGGCGGCGGAAATCATCGGCGACGCCAACGCCAAGAGCGGGCTCTATGCCCTGGAGGACGTCGACCTCTTCAACCTGCTGTGCATTCCCCGAGCTTCGGTGGTCACCGGCGACGACGCCCTCCACGCCAACCCCCAGACCGCCCTGGCACAAAGCGCCGCCATCATCACCACCGCGACCAATTACTGCGAACAGCGGCGGGCCTTCCTCCTGGTGGATTCCCCCAGCAGCGTCGATGCGGTGCAGGAGGCCAAGGACTGGCTGGACGCCAACGCCGGCCTGCGGCGGGCCAATGCAGCCCTGTACTTCCCGCGGGTGCGCATCCCCGATCCGCTGGACGAGTTTCGGCTGCGCACTGTCGGCCCCTGTGGCACCGTCGCCGGGCTCTACGCCCGCACCGACGGCACCCGCGGGGTGTGGAAGGCGCCGGCGGGCACCGAGGCGAGCCTGACCAACGTGCAGCAGCTGGAAGTGCCCCTCTCCAACGCCGAGAACGGCACCCTCAACCCGCTGGCCATCAACTGCCTGCGCAACTTCCCGGTCTACGGCCGGGTGTGCTGGGGCGCCCGCACCCTGGTGGGCAGCGACCAGGAGGCCTCCCAGTGGAAATACGTACCGGTGCGGCGGCTGGCGCTGTTCATCGAGGAGAGCCTCTTCCGAGGCACCCAATGGGTGGTCTTCGAACCCAACGACGAGCCCCTGTGGGCTCAGATCCGCCTCAACATCGGCGCCTTCATGCAGGGCCTGTTCCGCCAGGGCGCCTTCCAGGGCTCGACCCCCAAGGACGCCTACCTGGTCAAGTGCGACCACGAGACCACCACCCAGGACGACATCAACCGGGGCGTCGTCAACATTCTGGTCGGCTTCGCCCCGCTCAAGCCGGCGGAATTCGTGATCATCCAGATCCAGCAGCTGGCTGGCCAGATCGAGGCCTAAGAGGAGGCACGCCATGAGATTCACCGTCAACGCCCAACGCCTCGACCCCTACAAGAACTTCAAGTTCCGCGTGAAGTGGGACGGCCGCTACGTCGCCGGGGTCAGCAAGGTCGGCTCCCTCAAACGCAGCACCGATGTCGTGGAGCACCGCACCGGCGGCGATCCGTCGACGGTGCTGAAGTCGCCGGGGCAGACCAAATACGACGCCATCACCCTGGAACGCGGGGTCACCCACGACAAGGACTTCGAGCAATGGGCCAACAAGGTGTGGAATTACGGCGCCGGCCTGGGCTCGGAGGTCTCCCTCAAGGACTTCCGTAAGGACCTGATCATCGAGGTCTACAACGAGGCCGGCCAGCTGGCCATCGCCTACAAGGTGTTCCGCTGCTGGCCGTCGGAGTTCCAGGCCCTGCCGGAGCTCGACGCCAGCGGCAACGCCATCGCCATCGAGATGATGAAGCTGGAGAACGAGGGCTGGACCCGCGATGTCGAGGTCACCGAGCCGACCGAGCCGACCTTCACCGAACCGGAGTAGAGCGTTGCTGGAAGCCATCTCCAACGCGCAGCTGCTGGACCTCTGGGAGGCCAGCGGCGGCGGCTCCGGGGCTCCGGGGGCCGGCGGAGCGCGCAGAAGCCTCGCCTTGCTGCGCGCCGCCCACCCGGAGAACACCTCGGAGGAGCTGGCGGCACTGCCCCTTGGGGAGTGCCATCAGCGGCTGCTGCAACTGCGCGCCCGCCTCTTCGGCGATCGCTTGGAGTCGGTCAGCAGCTGCCCGGAGTGTGGGGAAGAGTTGGAGATGGGGCTGTCCGTGACCGAGCTCCTAGCCAGTGCGGCAGAGACCTCGGAAGAAGCGACGGCAGCCCGCCGGGAGGTGGCCGTCGACCTGGCGGAGTCAGCGCTGCGCCTGCGCGGCCGGTCACCCACCCTCGCCGACCTGATGGCCATCGGCAGTGAGGATCCCGAACGACGGCTCCTGGAGCACTGCGTCCTCGAAGCTCGGCGCCACGGGGCTCCGATTCCCGCTGGCGCTTTGGAACCGGACGAAGTCACCGAGCTCGGGCGCCGGCTGACGGAGGCGGATCCCTGGCTGGAGCTCTGGCTGGACCTGGATTGCGGCGGCTGCGGCCATCGCTTTCGCCAGCTCCTGGACCCCGGCGCCTATCTGGCCACGGAGCTGGAGATCGCCGCCGCCCAGCTGATGCGGCAAATCCACCGCCTGGCTCGGGCCTACGGCTGGAGCGAAGCCGAGATTCTCGCCCTGAGCTCTCGGCGGCGGCACGCCTATTTGGAACAGCTGGAACTATGAGCAACCTCTTCCAACGCCTCGCCGGCCGAGGGCAGAGCCCCAGGAAGAGCCTGGCCCCCCGCCGGCCGTATCTCTTCGAGGAGGGAGGCCGCCTCGAAGAGGGGAACCGACTCACTGGAAGCCGCCTCAAGGAAAGCCACCTCAGCGGGGGAGCCGTCGCGGACGACGAGCCCCCTCGCCAAGGACCGCAGCAACCAGCGCCGAAAGGGGACCCCGCCAGCAGCTCGCGAGGGCGTACCGTCGAAGCGACCGCCGGGAGCCGAGACGCGACGAGGCCCCAGAGGCCTCCGAAGAGCTCCGCCGCCACCGTCACCGGCGGCGAGGAATCCCAGGCAGCGGCAGCCCCCATTCAGCCAAGACCGCGGCGGGAGAGGGCGACGAACCGCGCTGCCGCCTCGAATTCCGAGGGCGCTAGTGCCGGGCCAGCTCCCGATGCGCCGCCGGCCGCACAGCCACCGCCCTTGCTGCCGAAGGCCGCACAACCGCGGGCGAGAACATCGGAAGCGGAACCCGCTGCCCAGCCTCCGGTGGAAGCCTCCTCGCCAAGGCCCCGGGCGACCTCCGGGAGCGCCGAGGCTCAGCGTAGCGACAGCGATCCGGGCCCGCGGATCCCCGAGCCCTTGGTACCTGCCGCGGCTCGGGAGCGGCAGAGCTCGGGGTCCGAAGATCAGCCCAAAGAGCCCGGCGCGGAAGACTCCGGGGGGCATCCGGCAGGATCTCTCGCACCAAAGGGCGCCTCAACCCAGCGTGAGGTTTCCAGAACCGAAGCTCCCAGGACGGAAACCGTCGTGCGGGTGACCATCGGCAGTCTAGAAGTCCGCGCGGTCACACCCCAGCCCCAGGCCCAGCCCCAGAGGCCGGCACCCCGCCCCCTGGCCAAACCCCGCACCAGTCTCGCCGACTATCAGAAGCGCCGGGGAGGGCGAGGATGAGCAACTTCCTCGCCGTCGCCACGGTCTCCGAGGTGCTGCGCTCGATCCTCGACGAGGGCACCACCGACGCCGTTCCGGAAGTGCAGGTGAACGTTTCCATCCTGCGCCCGGACGAGGTGGACGACGGCGACGGTCAGGGGCATGTCAGCCTCTTCCTCTACCAGGTGATGCCCCATCCGTCGCTGCGCAACCAGGCCATGCCCACCCGCAGCAGCGGTGGCGCACTGGTGCGCACTCCCCAAACCGCCCTCACCCTGCGCTATCTCCTGACCTTCGCCGGCGACTCCAGCCGCCAGGTCGCGGAGCGCCTGCTGGGGGCGGCGGTGGCGGAGCTCGAAGCCCGGCCGGTGCTGGACCGGGATTTGATCCGCCGGGTGATCCAAACCCAACAGGTGAGCAAGCCTTTCCTCGCCCAGAGCGACCTGGTGGAGGAGGTGGACCTGGTCAAGCTCACCCCGCTGGCGCTGGAGCTGGAAGAGCTCTCCAAGCTGTGGTCGGTCTTCTTCCAGGTGCCCTACGCCCTGTCGGTGGCCTACGAGGCCTCGGTGGTGTTGCTGGAGCCGCGGCGGGCAGCGCCCCAGACGGCGCTGCCGGTGCATGGACCGGTCCCCGGCCCCGAGCCCGGCGAGGTGCACGACGGCCGCACCCTCTTCGTCGACCCCTTCCGCCGGCCCCTCATCGAGGCCGTGGTCCCCGCCGCCGGAGCCGGGGAGCCGCTGGTCGCCGGCAGCACCGTGACCCTCCGCGGCCGGCAGCTGCGGGGCGAGGTCACCCACGTCACCGTCGGCGGCCGGCGCCTGGCGCCGCCCCCGGCGGACCCCGGGGACACGGAAATCGAGGTCCCCCTGACCGCCCCGCCGGTGCCCGAGGAAAGCCTGCGCGCCGGGGTGGTGGGAGTCCAGGTGGTGCACGAGCGGCTGCGGGGCGAGCCACCGGTGGCGGTGCGGGATGTGGAATCCAACGTCGCCCCCTTCGTCTTGCGCCCGCGCATCACCGCCGTCGCCACCGACAATGTCGAAGACGATGACGACAACACTCACTCCGCCGACATCGAGCTGACCCTCGAGCCGCCGGTGGGCAAACGCCAGCGAGTGGTGCTGGTGCTCAACGAGTTGATGGTCTCCTCGCCGCCGGCGCCGCCCCCGGACCGGCCGCCTCGGGCCTACAGCTTCGAGGCACCGTCCCGAGACGTCGAGGGAGAGCCGGAGAGCACCGCCCAGCTGACCATTGCCGTCAGCCGGGTGCGCCCCGACGACTATCTGGTGCGAGTGCAGGTGGACGGCGCCGAGAGCCTGCCGACCCTGGGTTCTCTGCCCCAGACCCCCAACGTCCAGCAATATGTCGAGCCGAGGATCACCCTGCCATGAGCAAGCCCCTCACCTGGACCGACGCCAACCGGCACTACCTGCAGGCGGCCCTGGCCCGTCTGCGGCGACAGTTGCAGGGGAAGGGAGCGGCGCCCGTGGACGGCGAGGACGGCGTAGACGGCGAGGACGGCAGACTCCGGTCTCTGGCGGAAGGGATGGAGCGGCCACCGGCGCTCCTGGCTTTGCAGGAAACGTTCGGTCTTTCGCCCTTCGAGGGAGACCTGCTCCTGCTGGTGGCGGGGCCCGAGCTGGAGACCTCCTTCGCCAACACCCTCACCGAGCTCCGTGGCGAGGCTCGGGATAGGGGCGAGCCCACCATCACTTTCAGCTTCGCTCTCGAGCGGCTCGAAGACGGCCACTGGAGCGCCCTCAGCCCCGAAGGCCCGCTACGCCGCTGGCGCATGCTGGAGATCTCCGGTGAGCGCGGCATCGCCCCCCTCACCGGCGGAAGCCTACGCATCGACGAGCGCATCCTGCACTACCTGACGGGGGTGGATTACCTCGACGAGCGTCTGCGGGGCTGGGTCGAGCCGGTGAACGGCGGGCTGGACATCACCTCCTCCCAAGCTCGGCTGGCTCAGCGCATCGCCGCCGTCTGGACCCGCTCCGCCGGCACCGGCCAGACCCTGCCGGTGGTGGAGCTCAGCGGCCCCGGCAAGCAGGCTCGGCGCGCCCTCGCCGCAGCGGTATGCGACGAGCTGGGCTTGGGGCTGCACCAGGCCCTGGTCTCCTTCCTCCCCACCGGCGCTACCGAGCTGGAGGGCCTGATGCGCCTGTGGCAGCGGGAGTCGGCCCTCTCCAGCAGCGCTCTGTATCTCGAAGTCGGAGACGGTGACGAGGAAGATCAGCAAAGGCTCGGAGCCTTGCAGCGACTGCTGGACGGCGTCCGCGGACCGGTCTTCGTCGGCACCCGGGAGCGCTTGCGGGGAACCGGGCGGCCGGTGCTCAGCTTCTCTCTGGAGCTGCCGGCGGCGACGGAGCAGCTGGAACTATGGCGCGAGGTGCTGGGGCCGCAGCGCGCGTACAACCTCGACGGCCAGCTGGAGAAGCTCGCCGCTCAATTCCGTCTCGGCCTCACCTCCCTGGTGGCCGCTACCGAGGAAGCTCTCGGCGAGGTGGCGGGGGAGGGGGAGGAAACCGGCGAGGACACCGAAGCCCTCGCCACCGCCCTGTGGAAAGCCAGCCGCCGCCAGGCGCGGCCGGCCCTCGGCCACCTGGCCCAGCGCATTCCTCCCTTGGCCACCTGGGACGACATCGTCCTGCCGGAGCACCAGCTCGCGGCCCTGCGCCAGATCGCCGTCCACGCCCGCCAGCGCGCCACGGTCTACGAGCAGTGGGGCTTCGGCGCCCGCAGCAACCGCGGACTGGGTATCGGCGCTCTGTTCGCCGGCACCAGCGGCACCGGCAAGACCATGGCGGCGGAGGTGCTGGCCAACGAGCTGCAGCTGGACCTTTACCGCATCGACTTGGCGGCGATCATCAGCAAATATATCGGCGAGACGGAGAAGAATCTGCGCCGGGTCTTCGACGCCGCAGAAGCCGGCGGAGCCATCCTCCTCTTCGACGAGGCCGACGCCCTCTTCGGCAAGCGCAGCGAGGTCAAGGACAGCCACGACCGCTACGCCAACATCGAGGTCAGCTACCTACTCCAGCGCATGGAAGCCTACGGCGGGCTGGCCATCCTCACCTCCAACCGCAAGAGCTCCCTGGACCATGCCTTCCTACGCCGGCTGCGGTTCGTGGTGGAGTTCCCCTTCCCCGACGCCGCAGCCCGCAGCGAGATCTGGCGCCGCATCTTTCCACCGCAGACCCCCACCGAGGGTCTCGACCTCCGGCGCCTGGGCCAGCTCGGCGTCGCCGGCGGCAACATCCGCAACATCGCCCTGGGCGCCGCCTTCCGCGCCGCCGAGGCGGAACGCTCGGTGAGCATGGCGGATGTACGGCGTTCCGCGGAGCTTGAGTATCTGAAGCTGGAGAAACCCCTCAGCGAGGCCGAGCTTCGAGGATGGTCGTCATGACCCACTCCGCCCCCGTTCTCGCCGTCGCTTCCCGGACCAGCTCAGCTGGCCCCGGGACCGCCAGCCCCCAACTGGCCCAGCGGTCGTGCAAGTGTGGCGGCGCCGCCGGGCCGGACGCGGAGTGCGAGGACTGCCGGCTGCAGCGGCTGGCTTCGGCCCGAGCCTACGACAGCGGCGGCGAGCCCGGCAGCGGGAGCCCCAGCGGAGGAGCCAGCGAAGGAGCCGGCGGCGCCGAGGCGGCGACGGTGGCAGCGGTGGACAGGGCCGTGAGCGACGGCGGCAAGCCCATGGAAGCGGGTTCGCGGCGCACCATGGAGAAGCTCTTCCAGCGCGACCTCAGCGCGGTCCGCATCCATGCCGATCGCCGGGCTGCAGCCTCGGCCAACGAAGTCGGCGCCAGGGCCTTCGCCGTCGGGCGCCATCTGGTCTTCGCGCCGGAGCACTACCGCCCGCGAAGCCCGGAAGGGCGTAGCCTGCTGGCCCACGAGCTCACCCACGCCGTGCAGCAGGGCTTCAGGGAATGGCGGCCAGGGAGCTCGCTGCCCTTCGACGGCCAAGACGGCGCACAGGACGGTGCCGAAGCGCAGGCCCGGCGGGTCGCCGGCGGCAGGGTGGCGGCGCGCCGCGTCGAACCGCTGCCGGTGCTCTCGTCCGCGCCGCGGCTGCAGCGCGAACGGGGCACACCGGTACCGCCGGATCCCACCTGCCATGAGCTTCCCGGGGTTCCACCCGGAAGCGACGATGAGCTCACCACTCTGCTCGAAGAGAGCGGCGTGATCCACACCGGGCGACCTTCATCGGAGTTCTCCAACATCCTCTACCGCCACGTACACGCCGACACCTCCATCGGCCGCGATTACCTAGCCTATCTGCGGCGCCATGCCTACCCCATGGCGGATTTCTGCGTTCGGCATGGAGGCCAGAATTGGGCCCGCACCTTCACCCAGCTGATCCTCCCGGCCTACGGCCTCCGCCACCCCCGCCACGCCCGCCACGCCCATCTGCGGCGAGTGGAGGGGGCGGTACGACGCTATGCCCTGGACCATCTGGAGATCTACGTCGAGTCCGAGCTCTACCCCGAGGGTCAGTTCAGCCCCGCGGCGGACCCCCTCACCCCCGCCGAGCTAAGGCAGCAGAGCCGGGGGACCCTGCTCACCGGACCGCCGCCGGAAGCGATGCTGCTCCTCGCCGCCACCGACGACTACCTCACGGACCTGACCCTCAGTACCGAGACGGTCTCCGCCGTCGACCTGCCCGAGGTCACCCGCGGCACCACCTCCAGCGCGGAGATCTACGAGTGGGAAGACCCGACGACCGAGGGTACCCACGAGGACGCCAATCGCTTCGACCAGCAAATCGTCTACTGGACCCGCTACTACAACCAGCTCTTCGATCCCCGAGACCGCCGCGGCCGCCCCAACCCCCTGGACCCGGACCTGTTCAAAGCCCTCATGATGGAGGAGTCGCGGTTCAATCCCGAGGCGGTCAATCCCCGGTCCGGAGCCCGGGGCCTGACCGGCATGCTCCGAGCCTCCCGGCAGGGATCCTTCACTGCCAGCGGCGAGCTGGAGCGAGGAGGCGAGGGGGTTCCCCAGCTGCCGGCGGGAATCTCCGGCATCGACGACACCACCTTCGCCAACCCGGCGGTGCAAATCGCCGCGGGTATTCGCTGGCTGTTCCATAAATACGAGGGCAGCCGGGACTGGGCCACCGCGGTGCGGAACTACAACGGCGACGCCCGCACCGCCAGCAACGGCCGGGAGGTGCGCGACAACTACCGCGACCGAGTGATGCGCCGCTACCGCACCCACCGCCGGGAATTGGAGACGACCTCGACCTCCTCGGAAACCGATGAGCAACAGGAGGAAGAGGAATGAGGAGAGCCCAGGAATGAGGACACCTCAGCGATGAAGATCGAGCTGCACATCCAGCGGCTGGTGCTCGAAGGCTTCGAGCCCCATGAGCGGCGTGCCGTGGCTGCGGCGCTCCAGGAGGAGCTGACCCGCCGCCTCGCCGAAGGGGGACTGCCGAAGGGGCTCGCGGCGGCGGTGGAGGCCGCCGGCGCGGAGGGCTCCCAAAGCTCGCCGGAGCGCCTCATCCCACGCCTCGACGCCGGCTCCGTCACCCTCGCCCCGAAAGCGGCGCCGGAGGCTACCGGCCGCGCCGTGGCCGGCCAGGTCCTGCGGAGGATGGGCTCGTGAAAACCGCCGTCACCCAGCAGCGCAGCGGTGCGGGAAACAGCTCCCCCAGCGCCACCACTTCAGCCTTGCTTCAGAGGAAATGCAGCTGCGGGGCCGGTGCGGGGCCTTCCGGAGAATGCCAGCAATGCCAAGAGGAGAAGCTCCAGCGCAAGAGCACCGGCCGCCGCGCCCCGGAGCTGGCGCCGCCCAGCGTCCATCGCGTGCTCCAATCCTCCGGCCAGCCCCTGGACGAGGGAGTGCGGCGCCCCATGGAGCAGCGGCTGGGGCATGACTTCAGCAAGGTGCGCGTCCACACCGACGCCCCGGCGGCGGCTTCCGCCCGTTCCGTGTCCGCCCGCGCCTACACCGTGGGCGAGAAGATCGTCTTCGGCCGGGGAGAGTACCGGCCCCAGACCCCCGAGGGCCGCGGCGTGCTGGCCCACGAGCTGGCCCACGTCACCCAGCAGCGCCCGCTGGGCCGCGGCAGCTCCACCCCCGAGCGCCTGCCGGTGGCTCCGGATCACGGCCCCGACGAAAGGCAAGCGGAGGAACAAGGGGCCCAGCTCGGGAAAAAGGCTCCAGAGCCGGCGGCTCCCACCGGAAAGCCCTCAGCCCGCGGTCAACGGGCTCATCCGGCGGCAGTGCAGCGGCTGACCGCCGGGGAATGGCTGGCCCGCTTCTTCGGCGGCGGCACCTTCAGCGAGCAGCAGCTCCAGGACTATTTGACCTACCTGGACGACAAGAAAAAGCCCATGGACACCATGGCGAGCGACAACATGGCTCGGGAAGTGGTGGGCCACTGGGCCAAGGGCGACGCCAATTACATCCTGTCGGTGGAGCGCAAGATTCTGCTCATCCGCGAGATGCTCCTGGGCTACACCGGCGACGACGACGAGAACGCCATCCTCACCCTGCTCCGCGGCGCCACCTCCCACGAGCTGGCCCGGATCTTCTCCGAAGTGGGCAAGGACAAGCTCGACGGTGCCTTCCAGGGCGCCGAGCAGGATGCTCTCGACGAGCTGGCAAAGAACCGCCAGACAGCGATCCAGGGCCCCCAGGAGGACACCAGCGGCGAGACCTTCGCCGGCAAGGAGATCGTCGCCCTGCAGAAGCGCTTCAAGTCCAACGCCGAGGCCACCAACCGCCTCAACTGCATCCTCATCGTGCGCGAGATGGCGCCTAAGCTCTTCGCCGCCGACCCCACCCTCGCCGCCAGCGTCAAGGCGGAGCTGGGCAAGCTCAAGGGGCTCAAGCTGAAGATGACCGAGGTGGGGAAGGTGATGGCCCAGCTGGGGCTGGCCACCCAAAGCGCCAAGATCAAATTCGACGGTGCCAACGGCGTCAAAGAGCCCACTGCCATGAAGCAGAGCGCCTGGGACACCATCATGGGCATGGTGGGCAATCAGGACGGCTGGCACGTCTTCGGGATGGCGGTGTTCAACGGCTACCACAGCGTCACGGTGCTGGTGGAAAAGCGCGGCAACAGCGTTCAGGTCTATTGGGCCGACCAGTGGAGCATCGATCCCGGTGACGACTTCCACCAGGCCAGCGGCTCGGAGTCTGGCTTCCGGCGCTACGAGAAGGCCGGCTTCGACGAATTCATCAACGAGAAGACCAACGAGTGGTGGAACGACAAGAACGCCGAGGGCAAGCAGTGGGCCGCCACGCTGCACATCTGGAAGTTCCGCTCCGCCTTGAGCGCGCCCTCCGGCTCCACTCCTACCTCCACCCCCAGCAACTCGGGAGGGGGCAACCCGTGAGCCACCGACCCCACTCCGCCAGCCTGGAAGCCCGCAGCGAGCCCTCCCCCTCGCCGACTCCCGTGCTCTCCGTCACGCCGTCCTTGGTCGAGCGCCAATGCGACTGCGGCGGCAGCGGCGGGCCGGGCGGGGAGTGCGAGGAATGCAACAAGAAGAAGCTGCAACGCAAAGCCTCCTCGGGCAGCGGCGATCTCACCGGCCGTGCCCACGGGATTCGCATCAGCTCTCCGTCGGATCCCTCGGAGCGCGAGGCCGACCGAGTCGCCGATCAAGTCATGCGAATGCCCGCAGACTCCGGATCCATCGCCCCAGCCGCACCAAGCATCGGTCAAGGCAAGACCTTCCAGGGCCTGTCCCGGCAAGAGGACTCACCCCTTCCAGCCGAGGAAGAGGAAGAAGAGGGCGTGCCGAATACGGAAGAGAACGCCCGCGAGATGGAGGAATCGAATGTCAGCCCGCAGCTCGAACCGGGAGCGCCGGCTCCCCGAGGGTCGAGACAAGAAAGTCTCCAGCGAGCCCTCGGCGGAAGCGGTGGCGGGCAAGCTTTGGATGCCGGAACTCGTGGCTTCATGGAGAGTCGTTTCGGCCACGACTTCTCGAGGGTTCGGGTCCACAACGACTCCTCTTCCCATGCCGCCGCCCAATCGATCCGAGCCCGGGCTTTCACCCATGGACAAAATATTTTCTTTGCCCAGGGCTCCTACCGACCGGGAACCTCACAGGGCAGAAAACTACTGGCCCACGAGCTCACCCACACGCTGCAGCAGTCCCGTCGGGGCTCAAAGACAACCGTCCAGCGTTCCTATTGTCCGAGCCACTGCGTCAAGCAGATCAAGGCCGGCAAGCTCTGCAAGAGCAAGAAGGTCAAGCGCGACGGCTGCAGCATGAAAGCAGCGTCCGGCAGCGACAACATCAGCCATATCCGAGTCCGCCTCAGCGCCCGCCAGGTCGACATCTTCAAGAATGGGAAACCCAATACGACCTGTGGCAGCAAGGAGTCCTTCGAGTGCACTCCCAACCAGAGTGCAACGCCTCAAGGCAAAGATGTGGTCGGCAAGAAGTGCGGCGAAAAGCACACCAGCTGGAAGCGATACAACATGGCCTGGTTCACCGCCTTCAAGAGCAGCGGCATGGAATTCGGCTTCCACAATTCACAACCTGTAGGGAAGGGGCTGAAATCCCATGGCTGCGTCCGGGTCCGCTGCGACAAGGCGAAGAAGATCCACGATGGATCGGCGAGCAATTGGACCTCCATCGAAGTCGTCAAGAGCGGCAAGGGAACCGCATCCAACAAGTGTGGCTCCGGAAGCGCCGGAGGTACCGCGACGGGCACCACCTACACCGTCGAGGCACGGGATAGCGTCAGCAAGATCGCGAAGAAGTTCGGCGTCACCGAGGACGCCATCGTCGAAGCCAACGACCTGGAAGACCGGCACTCCATCCAGGAAGGCCAGGTTCTGACCATCCCACCTGCCCCAGCCCCCAAGCAACAGCCAAAGCCCGAAGCCGAGACCCCGGAAAAGAAGAAAGAAGAAAAAGCCCCAGAAAAGAAGCCAGAGAAGAAGGAAGAGGAAAAATCCGCCCGTCCCACCAAGAAGGCGTTCCAGTACACGGTCAAAAAAGACGACAAGGTCAGCGTCCTCGCCAAGCGCTTCGGGGTCAGCGAGAAATCCATCGTCGACGCCAACAAGCTCGAGGATCCCGACAGGATCCGTGAGGGCCAGGTCCTGACCATCCCGGAGGAGGGCAAGTGACCACCTTCCCCGGCTCCCCCAAGCTGCTCAAAGGCGGCCTGGTGCTCATCGATCCCGGCAGCTCCGCGGTGCTGCGGGTCATCGCGCTGCAATACAACCCGGTGACCCTGTCGCGCAGCCTGGAGGTCAAGAGCCTGGGCGGCGAAGGAGCTGGCAACCGCTCCGAGGCCCTGCGCCTCACCGGGCCGCCGGTGGAGACCTTCACCCTGGAGGCGGAGATCGACGCCACCGACCAGCTGGAGATCGGCGACGCCACCGCCGGCGAGGTGGGGATTCATCCCCAGCTGGCGGCGCTGGAGATCATGATCTACCCGCGCAGCGCCGATCTGCTGGCCAACGACGCCATGGCGGCGGCGGGAACGCTGGAGATTGCTCCCATGCAGGCTCCTCTGACCCTCTTCGTCTGGGGCAAGGAACGGGTGCTGCCGGTGCGCCTGACCAGCTTCTCCATCACCGAGGAGGCCTTCGACCCCAACCTCAACCCGCTGCGGGCCAAGGTCTCGTTGGGGCTGCGGGTGCTCACCGTCGACGACCTGGGCTTCGACCACAAGGGCGGCAGCCTGTTCATCGTCCACCATCAAGCCAAGGAACGACTGGCGGACCGGGCCGCCTCGGCGGCGCTGGGCGCCCTCGGCCTGGGAGGCATCCCATGAGCGACCCGTTGGAAAAGCTCCTCCAGCCCCTGGGCCTGGAAGCCACCCTCTTCCCTCCCACCAGCCGCTACCACGGTCTCGGGACCCGCACCCTGGAGCGACCACAGGCGACGCGGCCGGGGGACGCTTCCGATACCGCAGGCGCTGATCCGGTGGTCTACCTCGAACGCCGCTTCGTCCCAGCGCCGGAGCGCTTCTCCAACATCGGCACCCACCGGGTCGAGGAAGGAGACCGGCTGGATCTTCTCGCCCACCGGTACTTGGGGGATGCGGAGCAATTCTGGCGCATCGCCGACGCCCACCGGGAGCTCCAGCCGGAAGAGCTGGAACAGCCCGTGGGCCGCAAGCTGCGCATCACCCTGCCGGAAGGCGTTCCCGGGACTCCCCAGGAGTAGAAGACCATGCTCCAGGGCATCAACCTCACCTTGATGATCGGACCGGCGGTGCCGGTGCCGGCGCCTCGGTCCGTGGTGGAAGCCCTGACGGAGGTCGAAGTGCGAGTGCCCACCACCGGCCCCAGCGTCTTCGATCTGCGCTTCTCGCTGGAGAAAAAGTCCCCTCTGGAAACCATCTTCCTGATCTCCGGCGGCGCCGTGCCGCCGCTGCTGCGAGTGGTGCTGGTGGCCACCTTGGGAGGGCTGCCGGAGGTGCTCATCGACGGGGTGGTCACCGAGACCGAGCTCTCTCCTGGATCCGGCGAGAGTCGGCCGACCCTGACGGTGCGCGGCGAAGACCTCTCCCGGGTGATGGACTACATCGAGCTCGACGGCCTGCCCTACCCCGCCATGCCCGCCATGGCGCGGGTGGCGCTGATGCTGGCCAAGTATGCCGCCTTCGGCGTCGTTCCCCTGGTGATTCCGCCGATCCTCACCGACGTGCCCATCCCAGTGGAGCGCATCCCCGCCCAGCAAGGCACGGACCTCGCGTACATCAAGCAGCTGGCCGAGGAGGTGGGCTACGTCTTCTACCTCGAGCCGGGACCGGCGCCGGGCACCAGCTTCGCCTATTGGGGTCCGCTGGTGAAGGTGGGGCCGCCCCAGCCGGCCCTGAACACCGACATGGACGCCCACACCAACGTCGAATCCCTGTCCTTCTCCTTGAACACCGAGGAGAAGAGCCTGCCGGTGCTCTTCGTCCACAACCAGCTGACCAAGATCCCCATCCCCATCCCGGTGCCCGACATCGGCCCGCTGAATCCGCCCCTGGGCCTGGTGCAGCCGCTGCCCAAACGGCTGGAGATGCTCTCCGGCACCGCCCGCATGCCGCCGATGCGCGCCGCCTCCATCGGCCTCACCCGGGCCGCCGAATCCGCCGACGTGGTGCAGGGCAGCGGCAGTCTGGACGTGCTGCGTTACGGCCGGGTGCTCAAGGCCCGGCGGCTGGTGGGCGTGCGCGGTGCCGGCACCGCCTTCAACGGCCTGTACTACGTCTCCAGCGTTACCCACCGCCTCCAGCGCGGCGAGTACAAACAAGACTTCACCCTCACCCGCAACGGATTGATCTCGACCCTCCCCAAGGTACCGGCATGAGCGAAGAAAAAAAGTACTACGGCAAATATCGCGGCACCGTGCTCAACAACGTCGACCCCATGCAGCAGGGGCGCATCCAGGCACAGGTGCCGGACGTCTCGGCGCTTGTGCCGTCCACCTGGGCGATGCCCTGCCTGCCGGCGGCGGGGATCCAGAACGGCCTGTTCACCGTGCCCCCCATCGGCGCCGGGGTGTGGGTGGAGTTCGAGCAGGGGGACCCGGACTTCCCCATCTGGGTCGGTGGGTTCTGGGGCTCCCCCGCGGAGGTGCCGGCGCTGGCCTTGACGGTGCCCCCGGCGGTGCCGGCCCTGACCCTCCAGACCACCCTCGGCAACGGCATGGTGGTGAGCGACCTGCCGGGACCCACCGGCGGCATCATGCTCAAGAGCACCACCGGCGCCACCCTCATCGTCAACGACACCGGCATCTACATCCAAAACGGCAAGGGCGCGTCCCTGGTGATGACCGGCCCCACCGTCACCATCAACAACGGCGCCCTGGTGGTGATCTAAGAGGCCCTGGTGATCTAGGAGAGCTCTAGGAGGAACGACGATGCCCGGATTCTTGCTTCATGTCGGCGCCACGGTGCTGTGCTCCCACGGCGGCCAGGTCCAGCCCACGGTGCCCAATCCGCGGGTGCTGGTGAGCGGCCAGCCCACCGTCGCCCTGGGGCCGCCCTGGGCGGTGGCGGGCTGCGCTCTGCCGCCGCCGCCGGCAGCCAACGGCCCCTGCGTCACCGCTCAATTCGTCTCCTCCGCCACCCGCGTCACCTCCAATGGCCAGCCGCTGTTGCTGCTCGACAGCCAGGCGGTGTGCGCTCCCACCGGTACGCCGGTGATCGTGACGGTGACCCAAACCCGGGTCACCGGGCAATGAGGCTCCAGACGACGAGGAACCCATGATGAATCTGGACTATCCCTACCGCATCGGCTCCGGAGGCCGTACCGCCGTCACCGGCGAGGCGGACCACGTTCGGGACCTCATCGAGCAGCTCCTGTTCACCAGTCCCGGGGAGCGGGTCAACCGCCCTGACTTCGGCAGCGGCGTTCAGCAGCTGCTCTTCGCCCCCGCCAGTAGCGAGCTGGCAGCGTCGCTTCAATTCACCCTGCAGGCGGCCCTGGCCCAATGGCTGGGCAACCGCATCGAGGTGCGGGGCGTGGCGGTGGTGGCCGAAGAGGAGACCCTGCGGCTCACCGTCCGCTACCGTCTGCTGCCTTCCGGCGAGGAGCACAGCGCCGAGCTGGAGCTGGGAGCCTAGACCATGGCCGCACGCTACTACTGCGGAGACGAGGAACGGCGTGCCCGGGTGCGGGCAACGCCGGGCATCGACGGCATCGACTTCCTCGAGGTGCTGGACACCGAGGCGCCGGACGCGCTGGCCCAGAAGCTCCTGGCGGTGCGCCTTCTGGACGGCCCGGTGCCGGCCCTCAGCGCCGAGAACGTGCGCATCGAGGGAGGCGTGCGGGTCACCGCCATCGAGGCCCTGTGGGCCATGCCTCTGCCGGACGTCGCCGGCGCTCCCGGGTCGCTGGTGACGAACCAGGAGAAGAATTTCCTCGCCGCCCACTTCGCCGCCGAGGCCGAGCCCCAGCAGATTCTGATGGTGCGCACCTCCGCCCGGGGCGACTTCTCCCGCTATCGCCTGGTGCTGGTGGAGCCGGTCACCGGCGAGGTACCGCCGGTGGCGGGCTTCGATCCCCGGCTGTCGGCGGTGGACTTCTCCTTCAAGGTGGAGTGCCCGTCGGACTTCGACTGCAAGAGCGACGATCCCTGCCCGCCGGAGGAGCTCACCGAACCACCCATCGACTACCTGGCGAAGGATTACGGCAGCTTCCGCCGCCTGCTCTTCGACCGCCTGTCGGTGACGGCGCCGGAGTGGCAGGAGCGCAATCCGGCGGATCTGGGGGTGGCCCTGGTGGAGCTCATGGCCTACGTCGGCGACCGCCTCTCCTACTTCCAGGACGCGGTGGCCACCGAGGCCTATCTGGGCACCGCCCGCCGCCGCGCCTCCGTACGTCGCCACGCCCGCCTCACCGACTATTTCCTCCACGAGGGGGTCAACGCCCGCACCTTCGTCGCCTTCGACGTCGGCGCCGGGGCCGCCGGGGCGGTGCTCCCCGGGGCCAACCTCGACGCCGGCACCGCGGGCACGGCGGTGCTCACCCGTTCCGTGACGGCAGAGGGTGCGACTTTGCCGCCGGCGCAGCTGAACGCCGCTGCCGGTGCCGGGGCGGTGATCTTCGAGACCCTGGCGGACTTGGAGCTGCACCCCGAGCTGGGGGAGATCCACCTCTACACCTGGAGCGACCGCGAGTGCTGCCTGCCGGTGGGGGCGACGGCGGCGACGCTCCTGGGACCGCTGCCGACGCGGGGTGTCAAGGCGCCCACCGCGGACGACCCGGAACCGAGCCGGCGCAGCCACCGGCTGCAGGGGCCGCCGCTGAGCGATGAAGGCCTGGACTCCGGGCTGGGAGAAGGGGATTTCCTCCTCTTCGAAGAGATCCTCGGTCCGGATACCGGCGCTGCCGCCGACGCCGATCCGGCCCACCGCCACATCGTCCGCCTCACCGGGGCGGTGCAGGGAGTCGACCCCCTGGACGGCACCGAGGTGGTGGAGGTGACCTGGGACGCGGCGGACGCCCTGCCCTTCCCCCTCTGTATCTCCGGCCGCACCGACGCCGCCCACGGCAGCCGCTACCTCGAAGGGGTGAGCGTCGCCCGCGGCAATCTGGTGCCGGCGGATCACGGCCATAGCCTCCAGGGCACGGACCTGCCCCCGGTTCCCGAGGACGATGCCGAGGGCGCTCCGCCCTACCGGCCGGTGCTGGAGGAGCCCGCCCTGACCTTCGCCGCCGCCCTGCCGGGGGATTATTTCTCGCACCCGGAGGACCCTGATCCGCCGGCGGTGCTGGCCCCGGCGGTGACTCTGGCGGACTTCGGGCCGGCGGAGGCGAAGCCCCAACTGCGCTTGGTGGCCGACGGCGAAGTCTGGCAGCCCCGGCGAGACCTGCTGGAGAGCGGCGCCTTCGCCCGCGAGCTGGTGGTGGAGATGGAAGAGGATCGCCGCGCCCGGCTGCGCTTCGGCGATGGAGAGCACGGCCGGCGACCGCTGCCCGGCACCGTCTTCTCCCCCCGCTACCGCGCCGGCAACGGCCTGGTGGGCAATCTGGGGGCCGACGCCCTGACTCAGGTGGTCACCACCCAGGGCGGCATCCGCGGCGTGCGCAACCCGCTGCCGGCAGCCGGAGGCCAGGCGCCGGAGCCCCTGGAGGATGTGCGCCAATACGCCCCCCAAGCCTTCCGCAAACAGCTGCGGGCGGTCACCGCGGCGGACTATGCCGAGGTCTCCGAGCGCCATCCGGAGGTGGATCGCGCCGCCGCCACCTTCCGCTGGACCGGCAGCTGGTACACGGTCTTCGTCACCGTGGACCGCAAGGGCGGGCTGGCGGTGGACAGCGCCTTCGAGGATCGGCTGAGGGAGCATCTGGGCTTCTTCCGCCTCGCCGGCTACGACCTGGAAGTGGACGGCCCGCGCTTCGTGCCGCTGGACGTGGAGCTGGGCATCTGCCTGCGGGACGGCTACTTGCGCACCGACGTCGGGCGGGAGCTGCGGCGGGTATTCAGCAACCGCCTGCTGCCAGACGGACGGCGGGGCTTCTTCCATCCCGACGCCTGGACCTTCCAACAGCCGGTCTACCTCTCCCCCATCGTGGCGGCGGCGAGCGCCGTGGAAGGCGTGGCGTCGGTGACGGTGCGCCGCTTCCGGCGCTGGGGCCGGCCACCGGAGGGGGAGATCGGCGAAGGAGTGCTCGACATCGGCCGGCTGGAGATCGCCCAGCTGGACAATGACCCCAACTTCCCGGAGAACGGCCGGCTCGTCTTCCGGCTGGGAGGCGGAGCATGAGCGACCTCGACCGCCTGCGGACCCGCTGCTCTTGCTGTGACGGGCTCGCCCATCGCACACCGGTGGTGATCGACAACCGCCCCGGACTCGCCGCCCTCGACTACCGGGTGGGCACCCACGGCCGCTTCAAAGCATCCATGCTGTCCGGGGTCTCCGGCCACCCGGCGCTGCGCAGCCTCACCACCCGCCGCGACGACGACCTCACCGTCGCCCTCCTGGACGGCTGGGCGACGCTGTTGGACGTCCTCACCTTCTACCAGGAGCGGCTGGCCAACGAAGGCTACCTGCGCACCGCCGCCGAGCGCCGTTCGCTGCTGGAGCTCGCCCGAGCCATCGGCTACGAGCTGCGCCCCGGGGTCGCCGCCGGCACCTATCTGGCCTTCGATGCCGACGACTCGGAAGGCTCTCCGCCCGAGGCCTTCATCCCCGTGGGCACCCGCGCCCAGAGCATCCCGGGCCAGGACGAGCTGCCCCAAAGCTTCGAGACCGTCGAGGTCATCACCGCCCGCGCCGACTGGAACGCGCTTCTGCCGCGACAGAAGGAGACCCAGTGGATCCAGGGGCCGATCCGGGAGCTGGCCTTCCAAGGCACCGGGCTGGGCCTCGAAGCGGGCCAGCGGCTGCTGGCGGTGCAGGGAGACCAGCGGGAGGCGCTGCGGGTGATGACGGTGCGGGAGATCCAGCCTCCGCCGGCGTCCCAGGATGCGGGGCGCACCGAGGTGACGGTGCTGCCGGTGGATCCCTCCGGCACGGTGATCAACCCCGCCTATCTAGGGGTGCCGGTGGCCTGGAATCCTCCTCCGTCAGGGCCCCTCCCCTTCGACCACGCCAACGTCTCCACCCACATCACCTCCCAGGGCTCTTGGACCGGCGCCGAGCTGGCGGCGCGGCTGGAACGCCTGGGCTGGAACGAGACCCAGCTGGCGGACTATCTCGACGAGCGCCCGCGGCCGGGCCCGTCCACCGCCTTGGAGATCTACGCCCTGCCCCTCAAAGCAAGCTTCTTCGGCCACAACGCGCCGCGCTGGGGCTCGCTGCCGGAGGATTGGCGCAATAGGAGGAAGAACCCCGCCGCGCCCTACCCCCGCCGTTGGAGAGAGGGTCACCGACAGGACATCAATCGCAGGAGCCAGGGAGGATTCATCGATTCCAGCGAGCGCGTGGTCTACCTCGATCAAGGGCAGCCGAAGATCCTCCCCGGCAGCTGGGTGGTCTTCGAGGAGGCGAGCACCAGCACGGCGCGGGGATACAAAGTGGAGAGCGTCAACGAGCAATCCCACTCGGACTTCGGGCTTTCGGGCAAGGCCACGCGACTGAAGCTCGATACCAAGAGTGGCCTCGCCATCTTCGAGTTCCGCACCGCCACCGCCTACGGCGCCAGTCAGCGTCTGGAGCTTGCGGAGGTCCCCGTGGAGGACGACGTGGAGGGTCTCTCCGTCGATCTCGACGGCTACGCCCTGGGGCTCGAAAATGGCCAGCGGGTGGCCCTCACCGGTGAACGCGCCGACCTTCCGGGAGTCGAGGAGACGGAGGTCCGGGTGCTCGCGGAGGTGCGGCATGTGATGACCCGCGGCATCACTCGGCTGCAGTTCACCGAGGAGCTGGAGCACCGCTACCTGCGCACCACGGTGACCCTCAACGCCAACCTCGCCCGCGCCACCCACGGCGAAAGCCGCCGGGAGGTGCTGGGTAGCGGCGACGCCTCCCAACCCTTCCAGCGCTTCGCCCTCAAGCACAAACCGCTGACCTACACCTCCGCCGCCACCGCCAGCGGCGGCGAGAGCACGCTGGAGGTGCGGGTCAACGGCGTGCGCTGGCACGAGTCGCCGGATCTCTACCGCCTCGGTGCCCGGGACCGCAGCTACGTCCTGCGCCGGGAGGACGACGGCACCACCCGGGTGCTCTTCGGCGACGGACGCCGCGGCGCCCGGCTGCCCACCGGCGTGGAGAACATCACCGCCGTCTACCGCAGCGGCATCGGCCTCGGCGGACACCTGGACGCCGGCCGCATCAGCATGCTCGCCACCCGGCCGCTGGGGGTCACCGGGGTCACCAATCCGGTCCCCGCCCGCGGCGCCGAGGATCCGGAAAGCCGCGACGGCGCCCGCCGCAATGCCCCGCTGACGGTGCTCACCCTCGACCGCATCGTTTCCTTGGAGGACTTCCAGAGCTTCGCCCGCAGCTTTTCCGGCGTCGGCAAGGCGCGGTCCGACTGGCTGTGGGACGGCCGGCAGCGGGTGGTCCACGTCACCATCGCCAGCGCCGACGGCACCGTCCTGGAAGAGGACGCCGAGCTCCTCACCACCCTGCGGGAGGCCATGAACGGCCTGCGGGACCCTTTCCAGCCGCTGGTCATCAGCCCCTTCGAAGGTCTGGTCTTTGCCACCCGGCTGCGGGTCAAGGTGCATGCCGACCACCTGCCGGAGGTCGTCCACGGCGCCGTCCGGGAGGCTCTCGAGGAGGGCTTCTCGTTCTCGGCCCGGGAGCTGGTGCAGCCCGTCGCCGCCAGCGACGTGGTGGCGGCGGCCCAGGGAGTCCCGGGAGTGGTGGCGGTGGACCTGGAAGACCTTCGCCACGATCCGCCGCTCAGCGGTCCTTCCGGGGGTCTCGGCGGAGGAGGACGCCTGCTGGCGCTGCCGGCGCGCCTAGGCACGGCGGTGCCGGGCGCCGGAGAACGCCCCATTCTCGGTGCTCAGCTCCTCACCCTGGCACCTCAAGGAATCACCCTGGAGGAGATGCCATGAGCTTCTACACCACGGAACGGCTCTACAGCCTCCTTCCCGCCGTCTATCGCCAGCGCGACGCCGAGCAGGGTTATCCCCTGCGCGATCTGGTAGCGCTGCTGGCGCGGGAGGCGCAGGTCGTCGAAGCGGATATCGCCGGCCTGTACGAGAATTGGTTCGTCGAAACCTGCAGCGAATGGGCGGTGCCCTACCTCGGCGATCTCATCGGCGTGCGACCCCTGGCCCCCACCGGCGAATCCCAGCGCGCCGAGGTCGCCCACACCATCGGCTACCGTCGGCGCAAGGGTACTGCGGCGGTCCTCGAGCAGCTGGCCCGGGACGTCACCGGCTGGCCCGCTGCGCGGGTGGTGGAGTATTTCCAGCTGCTGTCCACGACGCAATTTCTCAACCACCTGCGCCCCACCAACCACCGCACGCCGGATCTGCGGCGGGCGGATCCCCTGGAGCACCTCGACGGCCCCTTCGACCGCGTCGCCCACACCGCCGAGGTCCGCCGCGCACCGCCCCGCCGCGGGCGCTACAACATTCCCTCGGTGGGGCTGTGGCTGTGGCGGCTGGAAGCCTATCCCCTGGCCCGGGTCACTGCCCATCCCGTCGCGGTGCCAGGGAAGGCGGGGCGCTGCTTCACCTTCAGCGCCCTGGGTCACGACGCCCCCCTCTTCCACCTGTCCCTCACCGAAACCGGACCGGAGCACGTCGCCGAAGAGGTCAACGTCCCCACCCCCATCCGCCGCCGGGCCCTGCACCACAGACCGGAGCCGTTCACCGGTGCCGCCGGCAGTCTGCGTGTGTTCAAGGACGGTACGCCGGTGGAAACCGCCGCACTGGGAGCGTGCAATCTGGAGCAGTGGGGCCGCGACCCGGAGGCCGGCACCGTGGGCATCGACCCGGTGTTGGGACGCCTGGTCTTCCCCGAGGGTGAGGAGCCGGCGGATGCTCTGGACGGAGTGCAGGTGACCTACGCCTACGGCTTCCCAGCGGACCTGGGGGGCGGCCCCTACCCGCGCAGCGAGAGCTTCACCCAAATCGATGGCGAGGTGGTGCTGACGGTGGGGGAAGGACAGGCCTTCGCCTCCCCGGACGCCGCCCTGGGCGGCTGGATCGCCGCCGGGCGCCCCTCCGCGGTCATCGAGATCCACGACAGCCGCACCTACCGCCAAACCCCCACCGCCGCCATCCCCGCCGGCCGCCGCCTGGAGATTCGCGCCGCCGAGGGCCAGCGCCCCACCCTCCTCCTCGCCGGCGATCTCAACGTCACCGGCGGAGCCGGCAGCGCCTTCGAGATCAACGGCCTGGTGATCGCCGGCGGCGCTCTCCACGCCGGTGGCAACCTGGATCGCCTGACCCTGCGCCACTCGACCCTGGTGCCGGGTCTCGGCTTCGGCGACGACGGACTGCCGACGGACCCCGGCGCCGCCAGCCTGGTGGTCCCCGGCGGCCAGAGCGAGGTGCTGGTGGAGGATTCGATCCTCGGCGCGGTGGAAACCGCCGACGAAACCGAAGTGCGGTTGGTGGGGTCGATCCTCGACGCCGGGAACCCCGAGGCTCCGGCCTACGGCGGGGCCGCCGGGGCGGACTTCGGTGGTCCGGTGTCCATCTCCCAGTGCACGGTGGTGGGCACCGTGAGCACCCGCCAGCTCACCCTGGGGGAGAACACCCTCTTCCTCGGCCCGGTCACCGCTCAGCGCCGCCAGCAGGGCTGCGTCCGGTTCTCCTTCGTGCCCTATGGCTCGCGGGTGCCGCGACGCTTCCGATGCCAGCCGGAGCTGCCGGAGGGAGTCACCGCCGCCCAGGGCGAGCTCCTCACCGCCCAGGTGCGGCCCATCTTCACCTCTCTGGCCTATGGCCACCCGGCCTACTGCCAGCTGCATTGGCGCGGCCCCGAGGAAATCCTGCGGGGCGCCGACGACGAGTCGGAGATGGGCGTCTACCAGCCTCTTCGGACACCCCAGCGGGAAGACAACCTGCGCACCCGCCTCGATGAATATCTCCCCGTCGGCCTGGAGGCCGGCATTTTCTACGTCACCTGAAGGGAACGACCATGAAAGGCGATTTCACCCGCTCCACCTTCAAGCCCGCCAAGGGCTATAGCAGCGTCCGCATGCAGCAGGGACGCGTGCAGCTGGACGCCGACTGGAACGAGCAGATCGACATCGGGGACCGGCTGCGCGAGCAGGGCTTCTCCGACATCATCGGCCGCTGCGGCGCCCCCAAGGACGAGCACGGCGGTGGCTTCAAGGTCGAGAACGACGGCGGCGATCTGACGGTGACCCCGGGCCGCATCTGGGTCAACGGCATCCTCTGCGAAGCGACGGCTCCGGAGGGAGAGAGCGTCCTGCCTCTCACCGCTCAGGAAGACTTTCCCGCGTACCAGGATCCGGACCAGAGCAGTCGCTACCTGATCTACCTCGACGTGTGGGAACAGCACGTGACGGCGCTGGAGGACGAAGAGATCCGCGAGACCGCCCTCGGCGGACCGGATACCACCACCCGCACCCGCACCGTGGCCCAGGTCAAGTGGGTACGGGTTCCCGACGGCTCCGAGTGCGAGGACGAGCTGGCGGCGTGGGATCGGGTCACCGCCGCCCCCACCGGCCGCATGCGTGCCCGCACCCGCCCCGGGGACGAGGGCGGGCCTTGCGTGGTCCCCGAATCCGCCGGCTACACGCGGCTGGAGAACCAGCTCTACCGGGTGGAGGTGCATCGCGGCGGCGAGCTCGGTGGCGCCGGTCCCCAACCCACCTTCAAGTGGTCACGGGAGAACGGCACGGTGGTCACCTCCTGGCTCGACACCAACGGCCAGCAGGTGACGGTGAAGAGCCTCGGGCGGGACGAGCTCTTGGGCTTTGCTCAGAATGATTGGGTCGAGGTGGGAGACGACCGCGACGAGCTCAACGGAGAGCACGGTCAGCTTCTCCGCATCGCCGGCCAGCCCATCGACAACACCCTACCCTTGAGCGCCGCTCCCGGTGCCCCGGGACCGGCGGACCGCCATCCCAAGGTGCGGCGCTGGGACATGCGGGGCGCCGGCGGTGCCTTGCCCATCGTCCAGGCTCCCAACGACGATGACGACAGCTGGACCGCCCTGGAGAGCGGCATCCAAGTGGATTTTGCCCCCGGCACCTACCGCACCGGCGACTGGTGGTGGATCCCCGCCCGGGCCTTCATCGGCGAGTTCACTGGCGACATCGAATGGCCCGAGGAGGCAGGCGCTCCGGCATCGCTGAGCCCGGCGGGCGTGCAGCACCACTATTGCCGGCTGGCGCTGGCGGATTTCGCCGGCGGCTCCTGGGTCGGCACGCCGGAGGACTGCCGGCCCGTCTTCTGCCCCCTCACCGAGCTGGAGAGCGGCGAGGGCTGCTGCACGGTGGTGGTGGAACCGGGCACCGACCTCATTCAGGCGGCCATCGACTCGCTGCCGGCGGCGGGGGGCTGCGTTTGTCTCAAGGCCGGGATCCACACCCTCACCGAGACGGTGATCATCGGCCGCAGCAACGTCACCCTCCACGGCGAGAGCGCCGGCACCGTGGTGCGCTCCGCCGAGGCGCTGCCGCTGCTGCGCACCGGCACACCAGGGCCCTACCTGGAGGGCATCGAGATCGCCGGCATCGACTTCCTGCTGGAGGTCCCGCCGCAGGACGCCGACTCCCTCGCCCTGCTGCCCTTGGTCGACCTGGAAAGCACCGACGGAGCGCAGCTCATCGGCTGTCGAGCCGCGGTCTCCGAACCCTCCGGCGCGGTGGGTCTGCGCATCGGCCGCGGCATCGATCTGCGCATCGAAGACTGCCGAGTGGAGAACGTCTTCGTCGGAATCTGGCTGGACACCGACTCCACTCACGTGGCCATCCGCCGCTGCGGCCTCTCCATGCCCCCGGACGACCAGGAGGATCGGGGCTGGATCGGCATTCTCATCGAAGACGCCTACGGGCCCTGCATCATCGAGGACAACCGCATCGAGGGCTATGTCCTGGCGGTGCGTCTGGACAAAGCCCCGGTGTCCGAGGCTCCTCAGCACACCGGCGGCGGCTCGATCATCGCCGGCAACCGCATCCGACGCAGCAGCGAGCTGGGGGACCTCGGCATCAAGGCCTTCGCCATCGACGTGGCGGGCAGCGGTTGCGTGGTGCGCGACAACCGCATCGGCTGCCCCTCGCCGCGCCACGGCGGCATCCGCCTCACCGGGCGCCGTGGTCGGCTGGAGAACAACCTGCTGTGGGGACCCCAAGAATCCTCCGGCGGAGACCTGGCAGCCTTCGCCCTGGCCGTGCTGGTGGGCTACGAGGGAACGCCCGACGAGGGCTTCGGGGAAGGAGCGGTGGTCGTCGGCAATCGGTTGGAAGGTGCCTTCGACGGCATCTGGATTCACGGCGCCGACGATGTCGAGGTACGGGACAACCGGCTGTTCAGCGACGCTCAGGCGCTGCGGGCGGGCATCGTCCTGTTCAGCGCGGCGGGAGCCACGGTGACGGGGAACCGCCTCGAACAATGCACTTTCGGATTGACGACCTATGGAGGCAGCGGCAACCGGCTGGAGCAGAACCGGCTGCAGACGGGCTGGACCGGGGTCGTCGCCCTCGACGAGGACACCCTGTGGGTGGCCGGCAACGAGGTGGCGGATCAGGCCGGACCGGGCTTCGCCGGCATCCTGCTGAGCGGACAGACCACCCTCCAGGGCAACCGCTTCACCGCCTGCTCCTATCAGCCCTCGGGCCTGCCCGCGGTGGGCGTCGCCGCGCTGTGCGACGACCCCGCCGGACAGGTGCACTTCCAGAACTGCGAGGTCCTCGATACGGGCATCTCGCCCAACGGTGAGGTCGTCCTCTCCCAGGCCGTCGGGGGGGTGGTGTTGTGGGCCATGACCTGCACCGTGCAGGACAACCGCATCCAATACACCAACTCTCAACAGCTGGGGCTGGCCTTCGACCACCGGGCGCTGGTGCTGCTGGGGGCCCCCATCTACACCACCAACGACCTGGTCATCGGCTTCGGCAGGGCCCTGGTAGAAGGCAACTCCTTCGTCGGGCCAGCGCCCCAGGCGCTGGTCTCGGTGCTCCGGCTGCCGGTGAGCGAGCAGCTGAGCTTCGGCTTCAATTGGGTGACCTTCTCGGACAATCAATGTCTGCACCTGGCCAACCCCGCCGCCGGTGGCCCCACCGTCGGCGACACGATCCTGCAGTCCGACTCCGTCACCGTCCATCTGGCGGCGTCCCGCTCCACGGTGCAGAGCAATCAAGTGGCCTCGTTCCCGGTGGCCGCATCCTTCGACTTCGAGCACCTCGGCCGGACTGTCCTCCTGGGCAACTTCCTTCAGGGCCCGGTCATCCGCTGGAACCCCTTCCCCCTCAACTTTGGCGAGCTCAATCAATTCAACTGAGCCGATCAGGAGAGACCATGGCGACCATCGATCTGGGCGAGATTCTCAAACAACACCAGGACCTACTGGTCCAGGCTCGGGAGCAGCTGGAGGCGGCCCACGAGCCGCAGGCCGGCAGACTTCCAGCCAAGCTGCTGATCCAGGCCAAGGAGGCGCAGCTCCAACGCATCGAGGCGCGGCTGGAGGAGACGCAGCAAGCTCGGGAGGCGGCCATCGCACGCTACGACGCCACGCTGGAGCGCAACCGCCAGCAGGCCAAGAAGCTGCGCAAAGAGCTGAAGGAGCTTCAGGAAGCTGCGAAAGGCGGTGGCCACCGGCCCAAGGGGGGGGCCGAAACCCCGGTAAAGGAGGTCCAAGGCATCGGCGCCAAATTCGCCCAACGCCTGGAGGAGGCCGAGATCGGCACTGTCGGCGCCCTGGTGAAGCTCGAACCCAAGCGGCTGGCGAAGATTCTGGACGCTTCGGAAGGCCGCGCCGAGATCATCCTCGACGAGGCCAAGAAGGTCCTGCGCCAACCCTGAGCCGGTCCCTTGAAGCGGCCCGTCGCGGTAGGGTGCGCCCGCAGCCGCGGATGGTCCTCAACCGCAGATGGCAGGATCCACGTCGACGCTAATGGGGCAGTGGTCGGAGCCCATCACCTCTGGGTGGATGGCGGCACCGCGCAGGTGCTCCATGGCGCCGGGGGAGGCGAGGATCATGTCGATGCGCCAGCCGACGTTCTTCTCCCGCACACCCTTGCGCTGGGACCACCAGCTGTAGTGGCCCTCGCCCTGCTCGTAGACCCGGAAAGTGTCGGTCCAGCCGTTTTGCAGCCAGCGGTCCAGTTCCTCCCGCTCCTCAGGGCGAAAGCCGCTGGTCTTCACGTTCTGTTTCGGCCGCGCTAGATCGATGGGCTGGTGGGCGGTGTTGAAGTCCCCCATCACCAGGATTGGCTCTCCCCGCTCCCGGGCGGGCTCCAGCAGGTCGAAGACCCGGCGATAGAAGTCGAGTTTGTAGGGAATGCGCGAGAGATCGCGGTTGGTGCCGTTGCCGTTGGGGAAGTAGCCGTTGACCACCCACAGCTTGCCGAAGCGGGCCAGCTGAAAGCGCCCCTCGGCGTCGAAACGGTCTTCACCCAGGGAGGTCTCCACCGCATCCGGCGGCCGCCGCGTCATCAATCCCACGCCGCTGTAGCCGGGCCGCTCAGCGGGAACCCAATGGGCGTGCCAGTCCTCCAAGCAGCTGACCTCCTCCGGCACCTGCTCCTCCCGCGCCCGCACCTCCTGCAGCGCCACGATCTCCGCCGACTCCTCGGTCAGCCAGTCCCCGAACCCTTTGCGGGCACAGGCCCGAATTCCGTTGACATTCCAAGACACGATCCGCACGGTTGACCTTCTCCTTCCCGATGATTCAGCCTTCGTCGTCAGGGCTATGGATACCACGTTGAGCGGAATCCGGCCGCTTTTCCAACACCACCAGGGCGATGCCCCCGAGGATGGCCACGGAGGCCAGCACCAGACGCCCGGTCATGCTCTCCCCTAGCAGGGCGATGCCTCCCAACGCCGCCAGCACCGGAACGCTGAGCTGCACCGTCGCCGCGTGGGTGGCCTTGAGGGACGGCAGCGCCGCGTACCAGATGGCGTAGCCGATGCCCGAGGCGAGGGCTCCCGAGGCCAGAGCGTAGCCGCCCCCCGCCCAATCCCAGGCGATGTGATCCCGCATCACGAGGCTCAACCCCAGAGCGATGGGGGCGGCGCGCAGGAAGTTGCCCGCCGTCACCCGGGTGGGGTCGCCGGCGCCGCGGCCGCGCAGCGAGTAGACGCCCCAGGCAACGCCGGCGCCGAGCATCAGCAACGACCCTACCAGCGGCGGCGCCGAAAGCCCTGGGAGCAACAACCCCACCAGACCGCCGAGGGCCAGCAGAAGCCCCACCCATTGGAGCCACCGCAGGCGCTCTCCGGACCACAGGCCATGACCGATCATGGTCGCCTGCACCGCCCCGAAGAGCAGCAGCGCCCCGGTGGCCGCGGTCAGGCTGAGATAGGCGAAAGAAAAGCCGGCGGCGTAGGCGAAGAGTGCCAACGCCGAAGGCCAGCTACCCCTCCCGGCGGCGCGCGCACCGCGCCCGCGCACCAACAGCGCCAACATCAGGGCTCCCGACACCAGGCGCAGCGTCGTAAAGCTGGTGGCGTCGATCTGCGTATCCCGTAGAGCGACACGGCAGAGCAGCGAGTTGCCCGCAAAGGCGATCATCGCCAGCGCCGTGAGAACGGCGGGGAGCCAGGGCCGAGGCCTCGCTCCCGGGAGGGTTCCTTCCATGGAAGGCAGGGTACTACGGGAAAGAGAGCGGTGGGTTCTTCACCAGCCCCAGGTCCCCGCCCCGCCCTTGAACGGACCGACGATCTCCGGGGTGATCCAGCCGCCGTAGAAGTCACCCTCCTGAGCCTCTACCCGATGATCATCGACGAAGCAGGCGTCGACCTTGGAGGGATAGAAAGCCAGGTGATCCCGCAAGGCCTCGTAAGCGGCGGTGGGATCAGGGTAGAACCAGCCGGCGTCGGCGACCCGGCGGTCACCGGCTCGGAGACCGACGTAGCGAGCGGTGCCTTTGAACTCACAGAAGGTACGCCGCTGGGACGGCACCACGAGGTCCTGGTCGACGTCCCCGGGCGGCAGGTAGTAGGTCGGCGGATGGCTGGTCTCCAGCAGCCGCAGGGCGTTGCGCGTTTCCGCCACCGTGCACCCGGCGAAGACCACCCGCACCCGGCGGGAGGTGGGCTCGAGGCGCGGCGGACGGGGGTAGTCCCAAACGGATTCTCGCGGCAGATGGGTGTCGCTCATGAATCGAGCCTACCGGCACCGCTCGCAGTGCCGAGGAATCGTCCATCCTCGTCCCAGCAGCCCTTGCACGAGTTTCTTTCCCCGCAGAGGCCCACCAGGGGGGGCAAACGAAGAGCCTGGGAACTCCTTCCCTAATGAGGACCCCCCGAAGCCGAACGCCCACATTCCGCAGGGCAATAGGTCCAGCCTGGACCACAGGGTTCTCTCGTCGCCGCCGGCGCTGTGCGTGCACCGGGCCGAGCACGATTCATCAATAGCCTTTCAGAGATTCCCCCGGCCGCTCCTCACGGACGGCCCGGGGGCCCCGCCTTGCCTGAGATCAGTCCTCGTCCTCCGGCGACTCGTCGAGGCTTTGCACGATCTGGCTCACCTCCACTTCGGCACGGCGGATCTTGGCGCGGCAGAGGTCGAGGAGCTGGGCGCCTTCGCGCAGCTCGGTGGCGAGCTCATCGAGGTCGATCTCCTCGCCTTCGATGCGCTCCAAGATCCCTTCGAGGGCCTCCAGGGCTTCGCTGAAGGTGGGTTCATCGGCGGCGGCCTCGGAGGCCGGCGAGGTGGGGAGCTCGGTTTGGTCGGTCATGATTCTTCCTCCACGCGGCTCGACACCGTGCCGCGGGCCAATTGGGTCGTGAGGCGGCTGCCGGCGGGGGCCTGGGCGGGATCCCGCAGCAGCCGGCCGTCCTCGGTGCGGGTCAGGCTGAAGCCCCGCTCCAGGATGCGTTGAGGGGACAGACCCGCCAGCAACCGGCGGTGGCCGTCGACGGTGGTGCGGGCCTGGGTCAGGCGAGCGCGGGCGGCGGCGAGGATGCGCTCCACGATCTCCTGTGGCCGCGGGCTCCGGCGCGCCACCAGCCGGGGGGCGGCGACGGCCAGAGATTCGGCGGTGTCCGCCAAGCGTTCCCGGGAGCGGCGCAGGCGGTCCCGAGACAGGCGGGCGATGAGGCGAGCGTATTCGTCCAGCCGAGCGGCGGTGGCCAGCAGGCGGCCGTGGGCCAGCTTGAGGCCGCGCTCCGCCCGATCGACACGCTGCTGAGCTCGGCGCACCGGCTCCAACGCTTCCCGGCGCAAGCGCCGGCGGAGATCCAGCACCGCATCCTCCGCCACCGCCACCTGCTCCACCAACAGCTCCGCCGCCTTGGTGGGGGTCTTGAGGGCGGTGTGGGCGACTCGGTCGGCGATGCTCTGGTCGATCTCGTGGCCCAAGCCGGTGACCACCGGGAACGGCGCCTGGGCCACCGCTTCCGCCACCGGCCGGGTGTCGAAAACCGCCAGATCACTGCGCGAGCCCCCACCACGGATCAACACCACCAGCTCGGCGCCGGCACCGGCGAGGGCCGTCAGGGCGGAGACGATCTGCCCCTCCGCCTCCCGTCCCTGCACCGCCGCGTGGACGAAGGTGACGCGAAAGCCGTAGCCGCTCTCCCGCAGCGTGCTGAGGAAATCGTGGTAGGCGGCGCTGCCCTCGGAGGTGATGAGACCCAGATCCAGGGGCAGCTCGGGGAGGGGCAGTCCGCGGTTGCGCTCCAGCAAACCAGCCTTGGTGAGCTGCTCCAAGGTCTGCCGCCGGCGCTGTTCCAGCAGGCCGAGGGTGAAGACCGGGTCCACCTCCCGCACCACCAGCTGCAGCCGCCCCCCGGGGGGCCAGAAGTCCACGCCGCCGAAGCAGCGGATCTCGACCCCTTCGACGATCTCCTGCTGAGAGCCCGCCAGCTGCCGGCGCACCCGGGCGAAGTCACCGCGCCAGATCACCGCGTCGAGCTTGGCGACGATTTGGTCCCGATCGCCCTTCTCCACCAGCTCGAAGTAGACGTGGCCGCGCTGGCTACGCTTGACTCGCTGGACCTCCCCCACCACCCACAGCGAGGAGAAGGCTTGCCCCATCAGGTCCTTGATGTCACCGCAGAGGGCGGAGACGGGGTAAGTCGGCTCGCTGAAGGAGGGGTTCATGGCTCAGGGTTCTCGGACTGGGGTTCTCACACTGGGGTTCTCGGACTGGGGCTGTCGAACACGCACTCTCGAGCACGGGCTCTCGAACTAGGGGAACCGTGGATGCTGGCAGCCTGGCTACGTTGGCAGCCTGGCTACGTCGGCAGACTGGAGATAGTGACTGACTAGGGATTTTGGTGCCCTGAAGGAGCTGGGCGCGGAGCACGGGTCACGGGTCACCCTCGCGGCAGCTCGGCTCTCGGGCGTCAGTGGTAGGTCTTGAGCTCCGTGTTGCTCTCCAGGGGGATGTTCTCGGCCCAATCCATGGACTCTTCGTCCCCCATGGTGAGCTTGTCGAGGAACTCCTGGGCCTCCTTCTTCTCGGTGAAGAAACGCCAGATGAACGTGTGACCGGCGGGGGCGGTGAAGTAGGTGAAGCGCTTCGGCCCATCGCTGAGATCGAAGCCCAGGTTGCCCTCACCATTGACCCCGACGCAGGCCATGGCGATGGCCCGATAGGCCAGAGCGAGAGCCTTGAGGGAATCCTCGAACTCGATCAGCTCTTCCCGCGACAGCGGCGAGTGGAGCAACCAGATGCGCGAGCCGTCCTCTTCCGCCAACAGGTTGTAGGGGACGTCGCTGCGGTCCATGGCGTCCTTGGTGTCCCGGGTGGTGACGAAGACATCGTCGGTGCCGTCCACCTTGTAGGCGATGGCGTAGGTTTCTTTATCGATGCGGTTGATCACCTCGGCGAGGATGCCTTCGTCCTCGATGGTGAAGTAGTACAGATGGTTCATCAAGCGTCGAGCGCTCATGCAATCTTCCTCCGGGTTGTGCTGCCTTCCACGCCGAGTCCTCTCGTATCCAGCCACCTCGAGCGGGCGGCTCCGGGGCTCAGGGCACCGCGGGGAGCGGCGTCGGGGAGCCTTGTGTCGGGTTCTCCGGGAGACCTGCCATCGAGGATCGCAGCGGCGGAAGGGGTCTGGCCACGGCGGCTCGCCGTGGCGGATGTTTCAGTTTACCAGACGCCGGAGTCCGCAGGGCAATCGCGACCGTTGTCCCGACCCCAAGGCGGCGGCGGCCACCCCCCAGGTGCGCGAAAAGAAAGATTGCGATACATTGAATCGCTACGGAACTCCCGAAGCTGGAAAGGAATATGCGGCGGACGACGCGGCGCGTACCATTCTTCGCACCCTACCACCAGCGGTGATCGCGGAAATCCCGTGGTCGCCGCCTGCTAGCGGCTCCCTTTTCAGAGGGATAGAGACACCGGATCGATAGCGAGGCTCCCCCAATGCTGAATCGCCCTTCGCCCAAGTTGCGCTTGCCGGCGGTGCTGATCTTCTTATGGACCGATGCCGCCGGCACCGAAGCGCTGAAAAGCATCGACCCCGACTCCCTGGACGGTTTCTATCGACTGAGCCCCAAGCTCTTCGCCCTGCGCCCGCTCATCGGCGACGCCGGGGAGGTACAGCTGGCGCTGCAACGAGCCCAGCAGCTGCTCACCTCCCTGCAGCGCCGAGGCGGCGGGGAAGACCCGACGAAGGCCGCCGCCCTGGTGCTTCCAGGAGAGATCCTGGGCTACAGCAACAGTTGGGAGCCTTCCGACGACCCCCTGCTGATGGAGCTGGAGGAGAATCCCCCGGAAGTCTCCTGGGGATTCGTCTATCTCACCGGCTATGCCGCCAGCCGGGTGGAAGCGACCCGCTCCTGCACCGCCGTCGGTGACTACCGGCGCCCCTCCGGCGGTGCCATCACCCTCTTCCGGCTGGTGGATCAAGAGCGCCGCGGCGAGCCCTGGCGCAACCCACGATTGCTCGGCCGCCAGGTGCGCTTCGTGCCCCGCCCGGCCATGGAGAAGATCCTCACCGGCCTCGCCGCGCAGCCGGTGGTGCGGGTCAGCGGCCCCCTGGGCTGCGGCAAGACCCGCCTGGTCTGGGAAGTCTTGGGGCCCGGTAGCGAGCCTCGGGAGACTCTGCCGGCGCCGGGGGGCGTGGTGTGGACCAACCTGCCGACGCCGCGCGCTCCGGCGCCGCCCCTGGCACTCGACCTGCTGCGCTCTCTGCTGCGCCTGGCGGCCCGCTCCAACCAACCCTTCGACCTCGCCACCAGCGTGCCGGAAAGCGAGCCCGGAGCCCTGCTCAACAGTCTCGCCGCCGGCGAGCGACTGCCCCGGGACGCCGACCTGGAGCCGACGCTGGTGAGCGCGCTCAAGACCTGCGCCCGCAAGCTCGGCGCCCCCCTGCGGCTGATCTTCGACGATCTACAGACCGCGAAGCCCGACGATCTGGTGCTGCTCATCGAGCTGATCCAGCAGCTCCACGACCACGGCAACCTCTACTTCGTGCTCATCGCCCGCAGCGGCCATCCCTGGCCTCAGCCGTGGACCGAGACTCCTCAGATCAACGTGCCGCCCCTGGGCCACAATCCCATGGAAGAGCTCGCCGCCAACCTCTTCGACGGCCTGACCATGCCGGTGCCGGTGCAGCGGCGCTTTCTCGCCGACGCCCACGGCTGCGCCTTCGCCTTGGAGGAGGGACTGATCAAGCTGATCCACCTCCGGCACCTGCGGCGCATCTACGGCAGCTTCTTCTTCGGCGGCAACAAGGATCTGCACTACGAGCCTTCACCGCGGCTGGTCCAGCACGTGGAGGCGGAGCTGGAGGCGCTGGGGGAATCCATGGGAATGCGCCTGCTGTCGATGGTGCGGGTGCCCTTGCCCCCGGCGCTGGTGGCCGCCGCCGCGGAGGAGTTGGGGTACTCCCTGAGCGACGAATGGCACGCGCCCTACCGCGCCGCAGGATGGCTGGAACGGGAAGAAGGCCCCTGGGGTCGGGGGGTGGGGTTCACCATCCCCGCCATCGCCCAATCCCTGGAGGCGACGCTGGAGAGCGAGACCCGCCAGGAGCTGCGCCGGCAGCTGGGATCGGTGCTGGCGGCGAATGCGGACAACGCCCAAGCCCGGTGGCAAGCCTACTCACTGGTGACCGGCAGCCCGGAAGGCCTGCAGCTGATCTTCGAGCTCAGTGGCAGCGAGACCCCGAAGGTCGGTGCCAAAGGATTGCTCGATGGACTGGCGGCGGAGCTGGCAGCGCTGCGGCGGCGAGGCAAAGGGGCTCCCCACGAGCTCCAGCTGCTGTGGCGCATGCTGCCCCTGGCCCGGCGCCTGGGACGCCTCGACCGTTTCGCGGACGAGCTGCCGCGGGCCATGGAACTGGCCGCTGACGAGCCGCGCAAGGGCCTCGCCTTCGCCAGCCTGAAAACCGAGCTGGACATCCAGCAGGGCAAGCTCGAGGAGGGGGAGAAGACCCTTCGCGGGGCGCTGGAGCTGGTGGTGGAGGAAGACTCGGGACGTCAGGCGCTACTGCTCCTGCAGCTCGGTCGCCTGCTCACCCGCCAGAACCGGCACGATGAGGCGCGCACCCTCTTCGAGCAGCTGCTGCCGGTTCTGAGGAGCGAAGACCATTTGAGCCAGGCGGCCTCGTGCCTCTTCCATCTGGGCAATATCGCGCTGCATCAGGACCGGCTGGACGACGCCGAGGAGCTGCACCAGGAAGGCTTGAAGCTCCGGCGAAAAGAGGGCAACGAACGCCAGCTGGGAGCCTCCATGTCCGCTCTCGGCGCCACCGCCCTGGCCCACGGTGACTACGGCACCGCCCTCGAACGCTATACCAAGGCGGAACCGCTGCTGGAGGCTCTGGGAGATCCGGGGGAGCTGAGCTACGCGCTGCTGGGCCGCGGCCGGGTGCTCAACCGGCTGGGCGAGTACACCTCCGCAACCCTGCCGCTGGCCCGAGCCCTAGAGCTGCGCCAGGGTCTCACCGACACCGTCGGCGAATCCATCGCGCGGCTGTGGGTGGCCGCCAACCGGCTGGATCTGGGCAGCCTGGACGAGGCCTTGAGCGAAGCCCGCAAGGCCCACTTCGCCCTCAGCCTGCGCCAGGGCACGGTGCATCTGGCGGACGTGGACCAGCTGCTCGGGCGGATCCAGCTGCGGCGGAAGAACTTCCACCAGGCGCGGACCCACCTCAACGCCGCGCTCACCCTCTACCACAAACTGGAACAGATCAGCTCCGTCCTGGTGTGCGAAAGCCTGCAGCTGGAGCGCGCGTTGAAGGAGGGAGAAGAAGCGGAGATCCGGCGCATCTGCAGGCTCTACGACGAGCAGGAGGACCAGCTGCGACCGTTGGCCCGGCGGGAGCTGGTGTACTTCCGGCTCTACCAGGGGCACGCCTGGCTCGAAAAGGCCCAGAATCCCAAAGACCGGCCGGACCCCCTATGCCACCTACGCCGAGCCTACGCCGAGCTGATGCGCAAGGCCACCCACCTGAAGCCCGAGCAGCGCAATCGCTTTCTCTTTCAGGTGGAGGAGAACGCCGCCATCGTCAACGCCGCCACCGCCCACCAGCTGTCGTTGCCGGGATAGCCGGGTTCAGCCGCTCAAGCCGAGGTAGCGGTCCAACTCCCGCCGGTCCTGGTCGCTGAGCAACCGGTCCGGGAGCAGGAAAGTCTCGCCGGGGCCGGGCAGCGGCACCGCCGCTCGGGCCAGAGCCTGCTCCAACCCGTCGCAGTCCATCGCCAACGGCAGGATGCGGCTGAAGCCCCGGCAGGTGCTCGCCAGCGATCCCGCCAAGCGGCTTCGGACCTCCACCCGTACCGTGGGCTGGAGCTCTACGGCAATCACCCGATAGCCCTCGGCCTCCCTCTGCAGCCGAATCTCCCCGAAGAGATGGAGACGCTGGCGGGGAATCTCCACTTCGTCGTCGAGCTGGGTGACGGCCCCGGACACCGCGAGATCCGCCACCACGTCCCCTTGACCCTCGATCTCGACGTCCAGGAACGCGCCGTGGGTTCCACCCTCCAGGGGCACCAGCCGCAGGCGGTGACTGTGCAATCGCACCTGGTTGCTGGGAGACCGTAGGGTCACCGTCAAGTTCCCCTGGCGCACCGGGTTGATGGGTGGATCGGGGTTGCTGTAGAGGCCGTTGACGCCCTCGAACTCAAAATACTGACTATCAGACCGGCCTTCAGAACCGGCGGCCCCTGTCTGGGAGTACAACGCCGGGGTCACCAGCAGAGCCATCAGGGCGAGGGCGGCCAGCCAAAAGCGCCCAGGGCGCCTTGGCGCAGTCGCGATCGATTCTCGAAGCTCACTCATAGTAGCCCCGGGTCGTGCGGGCCTTGAGACCCCGCTGCTTGACCTTCACCTCCACCTCTCGGTATCCGCCCCCGGTCCCCCGGGCCCGGTCCGGAGCGTAGGCCACGAGATATTGGGACCGCAGCTCGCTCTCGATCTCCGCGTACACCGAGCGCAGCGCCTCGGCGTCCTTGACGAAGAAACTCCGGCCGCCGGTCTCGCTGGACAGATCGCGCAGCTTGTTGCGGATATTGAGGTCCAGGGTCCCCACATCCAAAGCGATGGTGTACACCGCCACGCCGGAGCGCCGTGCATATTCCAGGGCGTTGCGGAAGGGAACGTTGGAAGCGGTGTCGTCACCGTCGGAGAGCACCACCAAGGCGCGCCGGCCGGTGACTCCGCGGTAGTAGTAGAGGCTGTGCACCAGGGCGTCGTGGAGAGCGGTGTTCCCCACCGCCGCCAAACCGTCCAGGCTCCGGGCCACCGCATCCACGTCGTTGGTGGGGGGCATGAGCATCACCGGCCGGGTAGCGAAGGAAAGGGCGAAGCAACGGTCTCGCCGGGTGACGATGTTCTCCAAGAACTCCACCGCCGCCTGCTGGGCCTCGAAGAGCGATTCACTCATGGAGCCGGAGGTGTCGATGGTGATGCCGACGGTGAGGGGCAGGTTCTCCACCAGCTCGAATTTCTTGATCTCTTGCCGGCGGCCGTCCTCGAAGACCTCGAAATCGTCGGCGGTGAGCCCGCGCGCAAGACTCCCATTGCGGTCGGTGACCGTGGTGTAGAGCTCCACCAGGCTGACGTCCACCTGCTCCAGGTATTGCGGGCTGCGCAGGAAGCGCACGTCCTCCGCCCGGGCGCCGTCGTCGAGCTCCACCACCGCGGTCAGGTACGAGAGCTCGGCGTCCTCCGGAGCGGTCACCATCGCCTCCCAGGGGGGCCGGTCGAGGGTCGCTTGGACCACGTCGTCCACCAGAAAGGTGACGGACTCCACCCGCTTGCCCTCGGGCACCACGATCTGCGCGCGGGCTTGGACCTCGCCGGCACTCTGGCGCCCTCGGGGAGGATCGGTAATGCGCACGTTGAGAGAGCCCCGGGGCTGGTTGATGATCACCTCGTCCGCCGCCACCAGCTCGCCGTCCTCGTCCAACCCTTCCACCCGCACCACCTGCTCCGAGGGGAAGTCGCTGAGCCGCAGCTCGACGCTATACGGTGGCCGGGTGCGGGTGAGCTGCACTTGGCCATCCACCGAGAACACCACCTTGGCGATGCGGTCGCCAGTGGTCAGCACCTCCGCCCGCCACAGGCCCAGCGCCACATCCACCTCCGGCGGCACGAGGACCAGGCTGTCGGCGCCCGCCATGGGTTCTTCCGCCAGCTGTTGGCCGAGGGCGATGACCAACGCCTCGGGCACCTCCGCCTCCTCCACCGCCTCCGGCACGTCGGGCACCCGGAAGCCCCGGCGGATGATCTGCTCGGCGCCGCCGACCTCGTCCTTCACCGTCAGCCGCAGGAGAAATTCAAAGCCCGGCCGTAGCGGCCGCTCCAGCACCAAGGCGATGGGCCGCGGCTCCTCCGGAGCGGGCAGGGTGTAGCGCACCCGGAAATCTTCGAAAGGCTGGCCGTCCTGCTCCAACAGACCGGTGGCGGTGAGCTCGATCTCCTGCTCCGGCTCCTCGTCCAGCAACTCGCCCTCGGAGGCGGCCTCGGCGGTTTCGAGCTCCACGTCCTGGGGCAGTCGCACCACCACCCGGGTGACGATGCGCTGGCCCTCCCACTCCGGGAAGAGCAGCTCCACCTGCTCCACCGGCAGCTCCTCCGGCGGCGGCTCCACGGCGGTAGCGGCGGCACGGCGAGCCCAGGCCGCCAGATCGTCCGGCGGCGCCAGGAAGCGCATCATGTCGGCGTCGGTGGGGCGGTCCTTCTCGTAGCCGAAGAGACCGTCGACGCCAGTGATGCGGTCCACCCGCTTGGCCTCTTCGCACAGCTGATAGTCGAAGCGCTTGCCAAAGATGAACCCCCGCAGCTCCTCCCACTGCTCCAGGAAGTACTGCAGCTCCGGCGTGTAGAGCACTCGCTTGGACTCCGTCGGCAACCACAGGCGGTAGGTCTCCGCCGGATCCGGCTGGTAGAGCACGGCGAAGCGGCGCCCCTTCTCCGGTCCGTAGCCCCAAAGCTCCACGGGCTTGAAGGTGGAGCCGCAGTCGAGGACCTTGCGCTCGTCCGCCGGACCGCGGAGGAAGAGCAGCTGCGCCCGGTCGTCGGACGGCAGGAGCCCTTCGTTGCGGATCAGCAGAAGCCGCCGCCGGATCCCTTCCCGCAGCTCGTTCTCCGGCGTCGCGGGCACCGGGTCGCGGTCCAAGAACTCCTCCATGAACCGCTGCCGCTCCGCCTCGTCGAGGGCGGCGAAACGATCCCGCTCCGCCGGCTCCAACAAATAGGCGGGGCCGTCCTGGAAGAAGGCACGCTGCTCCTCGGGCCACAGAACGGGCGACACCTCCTCGGCTCCGGCGGCGAGGGCGACGAGGAAGAGGACGGCCAGGGAGAGGATCGTCAGCGGTCGGTTCATGGTGACTCCAATTCTGCTACTAGAAACGGCGGCGGCTCCCGGAAGTTTCCTCCGCGCGGCAGGTTCCGGTGCTGCGGTGGCGTTTGTGCCCGGCACATTCGAATTTTGATGTGCATAGACGATGCCAGCCCTCGATCCGGGCCATCGGTTTGGACCTCCGACCGATGGGCCATACTATGGCCGAAAAGGAGAACCGATGTCCCAAACCCAACGCAACAAGACCATCCGCGAGTGGAGCGAGGGCGATTATGTCCAGGGATTCGCCCTCTTGGCCCGCAAAGAGCGCCGCACCGACCGCAACGGCCGCGACTATCTGGATCTACAGCTCGCCGACAGCACCGGCAATATTTCGGGCAAAGTATGGGCCGGCAGCGCCGCCATGGACGGTGAGTTCGACGCCCACGACTTCGTCGCCTTCAAGGGCGCGGTGCGCAGCTACCGGGATCAGCTTCAGCTCAATGTCGACCAATGCCGCCGGGTCCAGGACAGCGACCGGCAATACGGTTTTGACGAAGCCGATTTGATTCCGTCTACTCGCGAGGACATCGACGATCTCCAAGCTCGGCTCGAGGGGGTTCTGAAGGAAAATCTCAAGCGGCCGGAGATGCGCCAGCTGGCTCTCGAATCCCTCCGCACCTACGGCGAGGCCCTGCGCGAGCATCCCGCCGCCAAGACCATGCACCACGCCTACCGCGGCGGGCTGCTGGAGCACACCACCTCGATGGCGGAGCTGGCGCTGAAGATCTGCCAACACTATCCGGATCTGGACCGGGACCTGGTCCTGCTGGGGGTGCTCTTCCACGACCTGGGCAAGCTCCAGGAGCTAGGGGCCATGCCCGCCAACGACTACACCCCCGTCGGCCGGCTGGTGGGGCATGTGGTGCTGGGCCGTGACCTGCTGCGCGAGCGCTGCGCCGCCATCGAGGGCTTTCCGGCGGACCTCCAGCTGCACCTGGAGCATTTGATTCTGTCCCACCAGGGGCGCAAGGAATACGGCTCCCCGGTGGAACCCATGACCACCGAGGCCGTGGCCCTGCACTTCATCGACGACCTGGACTCCAAGCTCAACCAGCTGGCCATCGCCCGGGACGAGGGGGAGCCGGTGCAATTCCTCCGCGGCATGGGGCGCTACATGTACCTGGGCGACCTGGCGGACGAGCTACCGGGAATCGAAGCAGCAGCGGCGAGCTCCTCCGAAGCCGAGACGGAAGACGAGGCCGAGAGCGAGGAGCCCGTGGAGACCGCGGTCGCGGCCTCGCAGGAAGAAGACTGAGCCCTTTTTCCGCTACCTTCCTACCAGGACATCGACAGCTGCTCGCCGCCCGGGGAGCGAATCCCCTCCAGCTCGAGGAGCAGCACCTTGGCGTCCAAACCACCGCCGAAACCGGTGAGGGAGCCATCGGTGCCGATCACTCGATGACAGGGCACGACGATGGGTAAGGGATTGGCACCGTTGGCCGCACCCACCGCCCGACTGGCCTTGGGCCGGCCCATGGCTCGGGCGATCTCGCCGTAGCTGCGGGTCTCGCCGTAGGGAATCGCCGCCACCTGCTGCCATACGGCCTGCTGGAAGGGCGTGCCGGAGGGCGAGAGACGGAGCTCGAAGCGGCGGCGGCGGCGGTTGAAATATTCCTCTAGCTGGTCGCGCAACGGCGCGGTGGCCTCCTCGTCGAGGATCAGCTCGTCGCCAACGGCGGCAGCCTCTGCGTCCTCCCGAGCCCATAGCGAGGCACCGTCCCGGCCTCGAGCGAACCGGATGGCGATCACCCCACCCTCCTCATCCACCGCGCAGAGCAGCGGACCACAAGGAGACTCGAGGAGGCAGGCGAAGCGCTTCATGGGCTGCTGGGGACCTCCGCCTCGGCGAGCACCCGCGCCAGCACGCGGCGGAAGTCCTGGGGGCAGTGGCGCTGGGGAATGTGGCCGCAGCCACCGAGAAGATGCAGGCCGGCGTCGGGGAAGAGCCGCTGGAACGCCTCGGCGTAGTCCAGCGGCAGCAGCGCGTCCTGGCGGCCCCAGACCAGGTCCACCGGCACCGCCGAGGGCCAGAGGTCGCCGACGCTCCTGGGAGTCAAATAATCCTCCGGCTGCAGGCTGCGGAAGAGTCGGCGGATAGGGCCCTGGCGGATCTTCTGCACCAAATCGTCGAGGACGAAATCCGCCAGGGGCCGCGTCTCCGGCGGTCCCTGGGCCTCCACCAGCCGCGCCGCTTGCTGGCGGTTCGACGGCAGGAAGGTGATGGCTTCCGCCTCCGGATTTCCCGGATCCGGGCTCCCCAGGTCGCGCGCCAGACCCAGGCTGTCCACCAGCACCAGATGCTCGACCCGCTCCGGGTACTCCAAGGTGTAGCGCACCGCCATCCAACCGCCCAGTGAGTGCCCTACCAGCACCACCTCCTCGGGCATGTCCGGGGCGCTCAAGACGGCGTCCAGAGAAGCGACCAGATCATCCAGAGTCAGGGCGCCGTCCCGTGGCTCGCTCTCCCCGTGACCGGCGAGATCCGGCACCACCAGCCGATGGTCCCGAGTCAACGACCGCGCCACCCGCGCCCAGGCCCCCGCCTGATCCCCCATCCCGTGGAGCAGGACCAGCGTCCGCCCCTGACCGCCATCCCAAAAGCTCTGCTCACCCCGGGGACCGTCCACCGTGCGGTGCTCCAGCCCGCTGCTACCCAGCGCCCGGCGCGTCATCCACAGGCTCACCCCCACCGGATTGCTGTAGAAAAAGACCGCCGAGCCGACGAAGAGCAGCACGACGACGCTGGCCAGGGCCAGGAAGAGCTTTAGTGGAGAGGACAGAATGGGGCTCCTTGTTCAGGTCTTGGGCTGAAAGGATGCGGGCTGAGCTCCGGGAGCAAGTTATGGCCCGTGTGAGCAGCTGTCAAGAAAGGTTCGTTGTGGGCGACAGCTACCGGCGCCACGGGGCTTCACAGCAGGCCCGGCTGCGAAAATTATAGGATCCAAGCGACCGCAACCGTCACCAAGGAGCCCAGCCCATGCTTGCAGAAAAGACCGTCGCCCGTGCCTCTCTCGCCTGCGGACTCGCCGGTGGCGTCACCGCCCTGGTGGCCACCGCCGGTGCCCATCTGGGGATCCTCCGCCCCTTCACCGGGCTCAGTCTGGCCAGCGTGGCACTGATTCTGAGCGGCTTCCCGGGGCTTCTGCTGGGGCTGGCGGCGCTGCTGCGCAAGGGCGCCGGGGCCTACCGCAACCTGGCCATCGCCGGCACCGCCGTCGGCACCCTGATGCTGCTGATCCCGGCGGTCCTGGGCGCCCGGGCCGGACAGCTCCCCCCCATCCACGATCTCACCACCGACCTGGAGGATCCGCCGGTCTTCGTCCACGCGGCGGAAATCCCCGCCAACCGTGACCGAGATCTAAGCTATCCCCACGGGCTGGAAGACACCGCCAAGCGCCAGCAGGAAGGCTATCCCGAGCTGGCGGAGCCCATCTTCTTCGCCGGGGATCGGGACCGGGCGCTGGAGGCGGCTCTGGAAACCGCCGAGAGCCTTGGCTGGCGAGTCGAATGGCGCTCCGAAGACGGCAACCGTTTCGAAGCGACCCACACCTCGACGGTCTTCCGCCTGGTGGACGACATCGTGGTGCGCATCCGGCCGACGGAAGGCGGCTCCCTCCTCGACCTCCGCGCCACCGCCCGGGAGGGCGTCAGCGATATGGGCCGCAACGCCCGCCACATTCAGCGCTTCGCCGAGAGTCTGAGCATCGAGCAACCCCTCTGACGGCGCCCCTCCCCCGGGATCGGAAGACTCTCCGACAAGAAAAAGACCGGCTCGCGGGAAGCGAACCGGCCTTGTTCAATCAAGCCGCGGGACGGGATCGAATGCATCGACCCCGCTCTTGTGGGCCCGAATCAGTTGTTGCTGGCCCAGGCCGGCGGCCACTGGCGCGGGCGACCCTGGTCGTCGATGATCAACGACTCGGTGCCCTTGGGCAGCAGCTGCAGGGTCTTGAGGAACTCGATGATGCTGCCCTGCTCGTAGTCGGAAAGAGCCAGGAAAGCATCGGTGGAGTCCTGCGCCTCGCCAGCGTGGGCGAGAATCGCCTCCCTCATGGTGACGAATTTGCCGTGGTGGAAGTACGGCGGTTCGTTGGCGGCGCCCCAGAGCTTCTTGGTCAGGAAATAACCGTTGCCGGCGAAGAACTCGTCCGAACCGGCGGGGTGCTGCATGTTGAGGGTCTCGCGATTGGGGTCGTCGGGACCGCTGGTGATGTCGTGGAGCTTGAGGTCGGTGTAGGCCGGCACCCAGGTGATGCCGTTCTCCTCCCGCAGCCGGGGCTGGGGCAGGGTGTTGCTGTTGAGGTTGACCTCGTAGGTCGGCGCCTCACCCAACTTCAGATTGCCCGCAGGGTTGAACGGATTGGGCTCGGTGTAGAACCAACCCCAATTGTCCAGCGGCAGCTCCTGCACGTGACAGGTGGCACAGCCGACCTCGGCGAACTTCGCCTCGCCCACCAGCACTGCCTCTTCCAGCGGCCGGTAGCTCGGGATCATGCGGCCGGGCACCTCGAGGGTGGCCTGCCACACGGAAACGGCGGTGATGTCGGCGCGGGTGAGCTCGTTGACGAAGCCGTCCTGATCGAAGTCCGCCTCGAGGCCGAAGCGCTCGGTGGACTGCATGCCGTGGTGGTGGTTGAAGGCGTTGTTACTGAACTCGCGCAGCGAGATCACCGCACCGGCCTGGTGGAAGGGCTTGATGATCATCGACGGCGGGTTGTCGGGGCCGGCGCTCCGGGAGCTGCTCGGCGGCAGACCCTCGATGCCCGAGGTGTCCCAGGTGCCGTCAATGCCGCGGCTGACGGAGCCGAAGGAAACGCCCTTGGTCATCAGGGCGACCGTCTCGCCGGGCTGCACCGCGGCGACCTGCTCGCGCAGCTCGGTGGTCATCTGACGCGCCAGCATCTCGATATAACCGGAGCCGAACATACCGAGGGTGGCACGGCTGTTGGCCAGGTCGTCGAGAGTGGAAATGCTCCCTCCCTCATTCACCGCCCCACGGGTGGGGATCACGTCGTTGGGATCGAAGGTGGCGAAATCGAAACGCTGGCCGAGCACAAAGACGTTGGCCACGATGTCCCCACCGCCGCCGGTGCGGGGCAGATTGTGGCAGCCGGCGCAGGAGTTGGCGTCGGGGGCCGAGACACGGTTGAAATTGCGCGGGAAGGTGAGGGGCGAGTCCGGGTCCGCCAGCGCGCCGCCGGTACCCTTCGTCTGGGGCCGGCCGCCGCCTTCCTGGGCCGTCCACATGGCGCTGAAGATCTTGGCGCCATGGGCGTTGAGGGTTTGGATGGGGACTTCGAACTCCTCCCCGTCCTCCATATGCTCGGGCACCGAGACCTCGATGCCAGGCACAAAGTCCTGGGCGAGAGCCGGCGCGGCGATGGTCACCACGAGAACGGCTAACAAGCCGAATCCAAGGGCCTTGAAACTCATTACGGAATCCTCCTTCGCTCAAAAAGACCCACAACAGAAGAGCCGGTCGATGGTCGCTCGGGAGGACCGGCCGCAAGTCTATGAGGGATGGTCGGCCCTGATGGGCGCAACCGACACGTTAGGGTTTGGGCAGCGGCTCTTGGGAAGAGCGCATACACCTCCACTGATTGGACCCTAGCAATACGAGACCTAAGTGTTGTGATTGTAGAGACTCGATGCCTGAATAGCAACCTGGAACGGAAGGCCCGAGGGGCGCAACCTAGGCGCGGCAAAGCCTGTGGCAGAAGTGGCGCCGTCGCAGCCCTTTAGCAGCCCGTGGCAAAAGTCAGACGCCAGCGAGAGCGAGCGATTCTTCGTCGAATCAAGGCCGGAAAACCGCAGGCGATGCGGGTATCGGCGAGGTTTTCGAACGAAGATTCGGTGGAGAAGGGCCGCTCGTAGCGCGGCTCGACTTCTGCCACGGGCTGTTAGCCACCCAAGGCGTTGAGCAAATGATAGCGAGCCTGCCGGCGCCACCAATTCCAATCGTGGGCGACATCATGCCCCCAGATATCGCGCTGATGGCTGATGCCCTTCGCCTGCAGCAGATCCGCTAGCTGGTGGGTCTCCTCGATGCAGCCTTCCTCCCACGGACCTTGACCACAGACCAGCACCAAGTGGGCGAGACGGCGCACTCGCTCCAGCGCCTCGCCGTCGAGATTGGCGACATAGGCCATGGGGTTGTTGAAGTAGACGTCGAGGTTCTGGAAACCATCGGTGAAGTGGGTGATGTCGTAGCGCCCGCTCATGCACAGCGCCCACTGGAAGATTTCCGGAAACTTGAGCGCGAAGTTGGCGGAGTAAAAGCCACCGAGGCTGCAGCCGGCGGTGGCGATGCGAACTTCCGCGGAGGCGCAGTCATGGCGAATCCACGGGACCAGCTCGTGGGTCACGTAGGCTTCGAAGGCTCGGTGGCGTTGGATCCGCCAGGCCGGGTGATGGTGCTTCTGGGTCCACGCTTCCGCCACGTTGCTCTCGGTGCAATAGAGCTTGACCTTGCCGCCCTCGATGAGGTCTCCCAGAACCTCCACCATGCCCTGGGCATCCCATTCGTGGGCCATTCCCGCCGCCGACGGAAAGACCAGCAGGGGCCAGCCCCAATGGCCATAGCACCAGAGGTGAATCGGACGGCCCAGGCTCTGGCTGGGAATCAACTCGTGTCTACGCTTCATGCTCCGCTCTCCGAGGGTGGCGTTGGCTCGCTCCGCCGAGGCGGCGGAGGGTGGGAAAACCCGACGAGCCTACTACGCCCTCGGCAGCGGCGCGAGTTTCTCAGTAGGCTCCTAGTCCGCGAGGCGGTCCAGGTCTGCCAGCAGCCGCTCCTCGTCGCCGGCGGTCATGCCATCGTAGTAGCCGCGAATGCGGCCCTGGGCATCCACCAGCACCAGCCGGGTGCTATGGGAGATGGGCTCGGGAGAAGCAGCCTGCTCGGGGGTTGTGGGCGGCTTGACAGCGAGCATGAAGCCGTCGCGCATGAGGCGGTAGATGGCGTCCGCCTCACCGGTGAGGAAGAGCCAGTGGTCCTGGGCCCCCCAGCGCTCGGCGAACTCCTGGAGCACCGGCGGCCGGTCGTGGGTCGGATCCACCGATACCGAGACCAGGCGGGCGGTACCGGCGGGCACCTGCTCCTGAATCTGCGCCATGCGAGCGGTCATGACCGGGCAGCTGACCCCGCAGCGAGTAAAGATGAAGTCGGCGATCCAGGGCTGGCCCAGGAGATCTCCACGGCGGACGGTGCGACCGTCGCGGTTGATCAGCTGGAAGTCGGGCACCTCGGCGAGCACCGGCAGCTCCGCGTCGGTGCTCGAGCCGCCTTCGGGCAGCAGCGCCACGGCCAGCACCGCCAGCAGGGCCGCTACCAGCAAACCCCAGAGAAGGACACGGCGCCAGGGAATGGCGTCGCCGGAGGGCTCCCCGGGTCCGCCGGGAGGGTCCGCGCTGGCCGCCGCCGGTTCGGTCATGGAATCTAGCCCAGGAGGCGATCGAGCATCATCGCCGTGAGCAGCGCCGGCAGATAGAGCACCGACGCCAGCATCAACTGGCGAGCCCGTTGGTTGGAGTGCTCCCGGGCGAAGGCGAAGCTGTAGCCTAGGTAGATTAGCCCGAGGATCGTCGCGCACAGAAAGTAGGCCGGCCCGGTGAGCCCGACCACCGTCGGCAGCAGGCTCACCGGCAGCAGCGCGGAGCAGTAGAGCACCATCTGGCGGGAGGTCAGGGAACCCTGGGGATCCACCACCGGCAGCATGGGAAGACCACCCCGGGCGTAGTCGCTGCGATAGACCCAGGCGATGGCCAGAAAATGGGGCAGCTGCCAGAGAAAGAGGATGGTGAAGAGCACCAGCGCCTCGGCGCCGATCTCACCCCGCAGAGCGGTCCACCCCATCACCGGGGGAATGGCTCCCGGCACCGCGCCGATCACCGTCGCCAGGGAGCTGACCCGCTTGAGGGGCGTGTAGACGAAAAGATAGCCCGCCAGCGTTGCGGCCCCCAAGAGCGCGGTGAGGGCGTTGACCGCGAAGGTCAGCTGCACCAGCCCCAGGATGGCGATGCCCACGCCCACCGCCAGGGCGGTGTCCGGACTGATCCGGCCGGAGGGAATGGGGCGATTGGCGGTACGCCGCATGCGCGCGTCCACATCCCGCTCGAGCACCTGATTGAGGGCGGAGGACGAGGCGGCTACCAGAGTGGTGCCGATGACCGTGTGCAGGAAGAGGATCACCGGGAAGGAGTCCCCCACCGCCATGGCAAAGCCGATGGCGGTGGTGAGCACCACCATCATGTTGAGGCGCAATCGCGTGAGCTCAGAGAGGTCTGCGAAGAGGCTCGCGGAGTGCTCTGTCACGGATTGGGCGACGCTTTCCGCGGGTACGGCGTGGGCCTCGATGGATTCACCTGGTTGCATGATGGGATTCCTTCCCTTGATTCTTGCGCGACGACGCGACCTGCCTCCAGGCTACGCCGCTCTGTAGTCTATCCGATCCCGGCCGGGGCTCGGCGGTGACTCAGGCCTGTTGCTCCCGACGCGCCCGGAGAGCAGCGACCACCTCCGCCACCGAATCGAACTCGTCGTTGGGGAAATTGGCGGGGTTGTGCCAAAACTCTTCCAGCCCCCGGGATCCCCATCCCTCGTAGGCCAGCACCTTGATCATCAGCTGAAGCTTGTCGCAGGCCTTGACCAGCCGTGCTTCGGGGGAGGCGGCGGCGTTGTACTCGTCGAAGAGCTCGCGGCTCTCCGCCGGCAGCGGCGCCAGAATGTCGGCCAGGGCAGCGGTCTCCGCCCGGGCCTTGGCCCCGTCGTCGAAATACCGGGTGGCGGTGCGGGGCAAATCCCCCATGCGAACCTCTGCCAGGTCATGGACCAGAGCGATCTCCATCGCTCGCTGGAGATCGAGATTCGGCACCCGACTGCCCAACACCCAAACCAAGAAGAGCACATGCCAGCTGTGCTCGGTGACGCTCTCCCCTTCCGGCACTCCGCGCAGAAAATAGCCGCTCCGCGGCACCCGATCCAAGATCTGGGCTTCGAGGAGGAGATCGAGGAGGGATTCGTTGGGTTTCATGGGCTCAAAAAGGCTTTGGCTCGACGCGCTGCGAGAGCGGTCGAGCCAGAAGCGGGGGCCGGCAGGCTCTGTAGGGCTCGGGCTTCCAAAGCCACCGATTGCAGGCGGCACACAGCAACCCGCGGCCCTAGACCGGCAGCTCTAGATGGGAGGTGCCGTGTAGAGCATCGCCCGGGTCAGGTAGTCCGACAGGGTGAAGGCGAAGAGGACCAGCAGCCACACCACGCCGGAGGCCACCACCAGCTTGATCAAACCAGTGCCCCACTTCACGTGCATGAAGAAGAGCACCACGATGGTGGCTTTGATCAGGGCGATGCCCAACGCGATGACGTCGTTGAGGGCGCCGAAATCGAAGAACGCCACCCACACCGTCAGGGCGGTGAGCACGAGGAGGGCGAAGAACACCTTCAAGTAGGTGCTGGTGGGTGAAATGTGCACGGACATGGCGGATCCTCTTTCCAGTTTTAGGCTCTTTCCAGTTTCAGGGCTCTTCGATTACGGCTCGCGTCTAAGCGTGGGGCAAATGCCGTCCCAGCAGATAGAGCAGCGGGAACAGGAAGATCCAGACGATATCGACGAAATGCCAGTACAGTCCGAAGCCTTCGACAAAGTTGTGATTGTTGCCATCGTACTTGCCTCGCCATGCCGGCTTGATCAGCCAGATGAGGATGCCCATGCCGATGAGCATGTGGAGCGCGTGGAGGCCGGTCATGGCGAAGTAGATGGAGAAGAAGAGCTCCGCCCGGGACTGCACGTGATGGTAGTCCTTGGGGTCGCTCAGGTCGTATCCGGCGTACTCCAGGGCCCCGATCTCTTTCTCCGTGAGATGAAAGCTGAAGTTTTCACCGGGAACCAGGTGGTGCTCCCACTTCCCCGAATACTCGATGTACTTGATGCCCACGAAAGTGCCGCCGAGGATGAGCGTGGCGACCAGGAAGGCGACGATCTTCTTCGCCTTGCCCAGCTGCGCCATACGCACCGCCAGCGCCATGGTCAGCGAGCTGAGGATCAGAACGGCGGTGTTGATCCCGCCCCATTTGATCTCCAGCTCCGAGCTGGCGACGGCGAAGATCGCGGGGTTGCTCAGCCGGTAGACCAAGTAGGCGGTGAATAGACCACCGAAGAACATGATCTCCTGGGCGATGAACAGCCACATCCCCAACGAGGCAGACTGGCGCTGCTGCTCGTAGGAATCGAAGTGATGGAAAAGACCGGCGTGGGCGCTAGACAACTTGAGCCTCCTTCTTCGGCGAGTAGTCGTAGGCCTCACCGGTGAAGGTGGGGATCTCGTCGAAGTTCAGGGTGGGCGGGGGCGAAGCGGTCTCCCACTCGAGTCCGCGGGCGCCCCAGGGATTCTGCGAGCAACGCTCGCCGAAGAACCAGGAGTAGCCGAGGTAGATCATCGGCAGCAGGTAGCCGGCACCGAGCACGGTAGCGCCGGCGCTGGACATCACGTTGAGCACCTGGAACTCCTCCGGATACACGTGATACCGGCGCGGCATGCCCATATAGCCGAGCAGGAACTGCGGGAAGAAGGTCAGGTTGAAGCCGATGAAGATGGTGAGGGCCGCCAGCTTCGACCAGAACACCGGGTACAGACGGCCACAGATCTTGGGCCACCAGTAGTGGATGCCCGCCAGGAACGCCAGGATCGCGCCACCCACCATCACATAGTGGAAGTGAGCGACCACGAAGTAGGTGTCGTGGACGTGCACGTCGATGCCCATGGTGGCGAGCATCACGCCGGTGAGGCCGCCGATGGTGAACAGACCGATGAAGCCCAGGGCATAGAGCATCGGCGTATCCCAGGAGATGGCGCCCTTGTACAGGGTGGCGGTCCAGTTGAAGACCTTCACCGCCGACGGGATGGCCACCAACATGGTCAGCACGCTGAACACCGTGCCGGCGTAGGCGGACTGACCGCTGACGAACATGTGGTGGCCCCACACGAAGAAGCCCAGGATGGCGATGGCCAGGCTGGCAAAGGCGACGAACTTATAGCCGAAGACCCGTTTGCGGGAGAAGGCCGAAATGATCTCGCTGATCACGCCCATGCCCGGCAGAATCATGATGTACACCGCGGGATGGGAGTAGAACCAGAAGAGGTGCTGGAAGAGCACCGGGTCCCCGCCCACCGACGGATCGAAGATTCCGAGATGGAGCGTTCTCTCCAGGGCCACCAAGACGATGGTGATGGCGACCACCGGCGTACCCAGAACCTGGATCAGGCTGGTGGCGTAATGCGACCAGATGAACAGCGGTAGCTTGAACCACGTCAACCCCGGCGCCCGCATTCGGTGAATGGTGACGATGAAGTTGAGGCCCGTGAGGATTGATGAGAATCCTGTGATGAATACACCTAAAGCGGCACTGATCACGTGGGTCTGGGAGAACACCGTGCTGAACGGCGTGTAGAAGGTCCAACCGGTGTCGACACCGCCGTTGACCAGCGCCCAGAGGGTGAACAGACCGCCAATGGTGTAGATGTACCAGCTGGCCAGGTTGAGGCGCGGGAAGGCTACATCCTTGGCGCCGATCATCAACGGGATCAGGAAATTGCCCAAGACCGCCGGAATCGACGGAATCAGGAAGAAGAAGACCATCAAGATCCCGTGCATGGTGAACAGACGGTTGTACGTCTGGGGCTCCACCAGGTCGCCCATGGGGGTGGCGAGCTCCAGCCGGATGCCGACGGCGAAGAGGCCGCCGAGCAGGAAGAAGAGGCTGATGCTGGCCAGGTACAGCAGGCCGATGCGCTTGTGATCGGTGGTCAGCAACCAGGACTTCAGCCCGTGGCCGGCGTTCAGATAGGTATCCGTGGGATAGCCAGGAGGCGTCTTGTCGTTCATTCTTCTATCCCTCTTCGGCGGCACCAGCGTCGTCCGCCACCGCCGCGGTGGTCACTGCGTCGGCTTCATCCGACGTTTGGTTGAGCTCTTTGACGTAGCGAATCAAGGCCATCAGCTGCTCCTCGGTGATCTGCCCCTGGTAGGAAGGCATCAGGGCGTCGTAGCCCTGAACGATCTTGGCCCGAGGATTGAGGATCGACTCGCGCAGGTATTCGTCGTCGCGCTGCAGGGTACGGCCGTCCGCCAGCTGCACCTCGCCGCCGTCCAATCCCGCCAGCAGCGGGCCCCGGGAACCGGAGTCGCCACGATGGCAGGTGATGCAGGCCAGATTCTGGAACAGTTCCTCGCCGGAGGCTACCGTCTCACCGGGCTCTCGGCCGCCGAGCCAGGCCTCGTAGTCGCCTTGCTCCATGACGTAGACCTTGCCGATCATCTGCGCGTGCTCGGCACCGCAGAATTCGGTGCAGAAGAGGTGGTAGACGCCGGGCTTGGTGGCTTCGAACCAGACGGTGGTGTAGCGCCCCGGCAGCACATCCTGTTTGACGCGGAAGGCGGGGACGAAGAAGCTGTGGATGACGTCCTCGGAGGTCATCTTCATGACGATCTTCGTGTTCACCGGGATGTGCAGATCGTTGATCTCGCGGTTCCCTTCCGGATGCTTGAACTTCCACATCCACTGCTTGCCCACCGCCGTGTACTCCACCGCATCCGGTGGCACCCGATTGAGCTGCAGGAAGACATGGACTCCCCAGGCGAAGAGGAAGAGGCTGATGATCAGCGGAATCACCGACCAGGTGATCTCCAGCGGCGTCGAGGTCTTCTCCGGCACGCCAAAGGCATCCTCCGACCGGCGCCGGTACTTGATGGCGAAGGCCACCAGGACAATGGCGATGCCCAGGGAGAAGAACGCCGACAAAAAGATGCCGAAGAAGTATAGGGCGTCCACCTTGCCGGCGACCGTGGAGGCCGCCTCGGGGAACAGAGGCAAATTCTCGAAGATGTCCATGTCAGGCTGTTCCTAGGTTGCTTTTGGCGGTGTTGTCCGACCTCGGACGCTGGCGCCGCTCACGCAGGATCATGCGACCGATGAGCAGGCCCAGCACCAGCAGGGTCAAGAAGCCCCCGGCGCGGATCAGGTTGAGGACTGCAGCGCTGTACTTGCCGGTGGAAGGATCGTATTGGAAGCAGAACAGCAGAACCCGATCCACCGGCGAGCCGATGCGGTTGTCCGACGCCTCGACCAAGCCGAGGCGAACGTCGCGAGGTGGATACTCCACCCCGTAGAAGTAACGTGCCGCACGCCCGTCGGCGGTGGCCAGCAAGAGGCCTCCGGCGTGCACGTAGAGATCCGTGCGCGAGTCGTAGCGGTAGGTGAAGCCCGCGGCGTCCGCCACGCGGCGGATCTCTTCCTCTTCACCGGTGAGGAAATGCCAGCCGCCGGCGGTGTCGGCCTTGCCATAGCGCTCGACGGTGCTGGTCTTGGCCTCCATCGCCATCTCCGGCGTCTCCCCCGGGTCGATGCTCAGCACGACGATTTCGAAGTCCTCACCGGGGGTCAGCTCCACCGCCTTGAGGCTCGACGCCATGCCGTTGAGCACCAGCCCGCAGAGCATCGGGCAATCATAATAGACCAGCGCCAACACCACCGGGCGGTCGTCGAAGTACTCCCCGAGGGTCACCGCTACGCCACTTTCATCGGTAAACCGGGCATCCAACGGCAGGCTCTCTCCCAGCCGCTGCTCAAAGCCCACCCCTTGCAGCTCCGGCGGCATCTGGCTGGCAGTCGCCTGGCGGGCGTCGGCAGGGGTGGTCGCGCGGCTGGCCGCCGGCTGCGCCGGCTGGGCAACGGTGGGCAGGGCGACGACGAGCGTCACCAGCACCAGCGCGATGAGAAGGCGACGGATCACTGAGCGCTACCCCCGCTCTCTGGGGCAGCGTCCCCTTCGTCCGAAGAAGAGGCGCCGGCCCCGGAAACCTCCGTGGCCATCTCCGCCCGATCCCCGAAGAGCTCAGCGCTCACGTCGTCCACCTCGCCCGCTCGGGGCAGGCCACGCTCGGCCATGATCTCCATGGCGCGCTCGATGGGAATGCGTGCGACGCCGGCTTCCTCGTTCTCCCAGGCGTAGGACTCGAGGCGCTCGTCTTCCCAGGCGTGCAGCCGGTCGATATCCGCCACCGGCGGGAAGAATTGCAGCTGCGGCCCCGGCGACTCCGGCGGTTGGTTGGCTTCCGGAATCGGCGACGGAGCAGGGTCGTTGCTCGCCAGCCGGCTCCGCATGCCCTCGAGCATCCACCACATGAGAACGAAGGTGATGGCGGTGAGGACTAGCAGGTAGGCCATGAACTGGATGATCTGCTTATAGCTGATCTCGCCGTCGAAGACTTCGGTGCTGGACCCGGTGTGTGAGTCATGCATGGTCGAGGGCCTCCGGCAGATAGGGGTCGTTGTACGACAGGATGGGGCGGCGCTTGAACAACAGCACGAAGAACCACAGCCACAGCCCACCGATGCCGGCCATGGTGGCGAAGTCGATCCAGGACACCGTCGCGTGGTGGTGGAAGTGCGGCGCCACCTGCCACTGGTAGTCCATCCAATGCACCACCAGCAGCAGCACCGCAACCACCGACAGAGTCCGATTGTTGCGCTTCAGCGGCCGCGACAGCAGCAGCAGGAAGGGCAGTGCGAAGTGGGTCAGGGCCAGGGCGACGGCAACATAATCCCAGCCGCCGGCGAAGCGGTGCTCGTACCACTTGACCTCTTCCGGCAGGTTGCCCTGCCAGGTGATGAGGAATTGGGAGACGCAGAAGTACGCCCACACCATGGTGAAGGCCAGCAGCAGCTTGCCCTGGTCGTGGAAAATGCGCTTGGTGAGCACCGGCGCCATGGGCTCGCGCTGCACCAGATGGCTCTCCATCAGGATCAGGAAGGCCATCCCGGCGATGGCGCAGGAGATCAGGAAGTAGGCACCGTAGATGCTCGAGTAGTACTCGGCGTCAATGGACATCAGGAAGTCCACGGCGACGAACGTGGCGAGGGCCACGAAGACCACCAGACCCGGCCCGCTGATGTTGCGCATGGTGTGAATCTGCTGCTTCGTCGCTCCCTTGTCCTGGCGATTCGACTGCCGCCGCAGGGCGAAGGTGAGCAACAACCAGACGGCGAAGTAGATCACCACCCGCAGGAGGAAGAACTCGGGATCCAGGTACCACGCCTTCTTGGCGATGAGGTGGTTCTCCGCCATCACCTCCGGGCGGGCCCAGGCGAAGATATTCTCCAGGCCGAACCAGATGGGGATGAACAGAGGCGCCAACAACAGCAGCGTGGCGCCGGCGGCCTCGTTGAGGCGGCGCGGGATCAGCCCCCAGGCACCCTGGGAGAGATGCTGCAGCATCAGGAAGCCCAGGCAGCCGAGGGGGATGCTCAGCCAGAAGACGTAGGCCTTGAGGTAAGAGCGGAAGAATTGGTCCGGGTTCTGGGTGTAGCCGAAGACGGCGGCAGCAACGCCGACGATGCCCACCACCAACGCGACCATCTGGATCCGGTCCAGGGATTTGGGCGCCTGGAAGTTCTCCGCGGTCAGATCGATGCTTGACTGGCTCATTACTCCCCCGCAGGAACGCCCGCCTGGGCATCAGTTTGGTGGTCGCCACCGTGATTACCGGCGGTCGGGTCCTCGGCGGCAGGATCCCCCGCCGCGCCATGATCACCCCCGGCGGCACCGTGCCCCCCGGAATCAGAGCCGGCGGCACCATGGCCACCGGCGCCGTGGTCGTCGGCGGCGGGCGGCTCATCCAGCCGCTGCAGGTCCGAGGGATTGAGATCCGCCGTGCGCACCGACTGGCTGAATTGCAGCGTCCGCACATAGGCCGCGATGGCCCAGCGGTCTTCCGGCGTGATCTGCCGGGCATAGCTGGACATCTGCCCGAAGCCTTCGGTCATCACGTTGTAGAAGTAGCCCGGCGGCGAGGTACGGAGCCGCTCGTCATGGAACGACGTGGGCACTTTGAATCCGCGCTGGACGATCATGCCGTTTCCGGCCCCCACCCGTCCGTGACAGGGGGTGCAGAACATGCCGTAGCGCTGCTGGCCGCGGCGCAGCACGACGCGGGTGAACTCCTGATCGCTGAGCTCGTCCGCATTGCCACCCCAATTGGCCTTGAGGGTGTCCATGGGAAAGCCGGGAATCCCCTGGCCGGAGGCATCGAGGCCGGTGTAATAGGCCTGATCGGCGCGCAGGAAGCCGCGGGGCACGGTGTTGGGCACCAGATCGCGGGCGGCTTTGCCGTCGGCGTAGAAGGTGCTGGCCTCCAGAGCCTCGTATTTGGCCTGATCGTGCATGTCCTGACGACAGCCCACCGCCGCCGTCAGACACAGAGCCAGGCCCACGACACCCAGGCGCCGGGAAAGCCGGACGCGGGCGTTGGTGTTTCTAGTTCTCAACTTCTGAAACCTCCCTGGGATTCAGGCTGCGCAGGAACTCCTCGGTCCCCTGGCGGTCGTACTGCGGATCCTCGGCTTCGATGCAGAGGAAGAAGCGATCCCGCGACGCCCGCTTGAAAGCCTCGAGGTTGAACACCGGATGGTAAGGCCGGGGCAGGCCGTTGACCGCCAGCATTCCCACCACCGCCGTGACACCGGCGATGAGGATGGTCACCTCGAAGGTCACCGGAATGAACGCCGGCCAGCTGTTGAACGGCCGGCCGCCGATATTCATCGGGTAGACGAACACCGAGGTGATGTACTGCAGGCCGAAGCCGGTGAAAAAGCCCACGATTCCGCCCAACAGCACCAACAGGGGCATCGGGCTCTTGTCATGACCGAGGGCGTGGGAGGCCTCCTCCACCGGGAACGGCGAGTAGGCGTCCAGCTTGCGGTAGCCGGCCTCATGACTTTGGTGACAGGCCTCGACCAGCTCGTCGGCGGTGTCGAACTCCGCCATCAGGCCGTAGACCCTGGGGATCTCCTGAGCCGCGTGCATCAGGCGTCTCCTTTTTCGGTCTTGGGCAGCAAGGTTCGCATCTCGAAGATCGAGATGGCCGGGACGAATCGGATGAACAGGAAGAAGAGCGCCAGGAAGAAGCCGATGGTCCCGATATACAGGGCCCAATCCCAGCGCGTCCCGGCGTACAGGTCCCAGGACGAAGGCAGGAAGTCACGGTGCAGGCTGGTGGCGACGATGATGAAGCGCTCCAGCCACATGCCGACGCTGACGAAGAGAGAGACGATGAAGAGCATCAGCGGCGAGGTGCGGAACTTCTTCACCCAAAGCAGCTGCGGGGCCAAGGCGTTGCACAGCAACAGCGACCACCACTGCACCTGATAGGGGCCGGTGATGCGGTTGAGCATCATGAACTCTTCGTATTGGTTGCCGCTGTAGAAGGCCATGAACAGCTCGACCATGTAGCCGTAGACCACGATCAGGCCCGTGGCCAAGGTGACCTTGCCCATATTCTCCAGATGCCGGATGGTGATGAAGTCTTCCAGGTGGAAGAGCTTGCGCAGCGGGATCGCGAGGATCAGCACCATGGCGAAGCCGGCGTAGATGGCGCCGGCGACGAAGTACGGCGGGAAGATGGTGGCGTGCCAGCCGGGGAGCTGGCCGACGGCGAAGTCGAAGCTCACCACCGTGTGCACCGAGAGCACCAGCGGAGTGGACAGGCCGGCGAGGAGCAGGTAGGCCGACTCGTAGTTGTGCCAGTGCCGGGCGGAACCGCGCCAGCCCATGGCGAAGAGGCCGTAGATGCGCTGCTGGATGCTGTTCTTGGCGCTGTCGCGCATGGTCGCCAGATCGGGGATCAGGCCGATGTACCAAAAGAGCAGCGAGATGGTCAGGTAGGTGCTGACGGCGAAGACGTCCCACATCAGCGGGCTGCGGAACTGCGGCCACAGGCCCATGCTGTTGGGGTAGGGCAGCAGCCAGTACACCGCCAGCCACGGACGGCCGGTGTGCAGGATGGGGAACATGCCGGCACAGGCCACGGCGAAGAGCGTCATCGCCTCGGCGAAGCGGTTGATGGACATGCGCCACTTCTGGTTGAGCAGCAGCAGAATCGCCGAGATCAAGGTACCGGCGTGGCCGATGCCGATCCACCAGACGAAGTTGATGATGGCGAAGCCCCAACCCACCGGGATGTTCAGGCCCCAAACCCCGGTACCCACCAGCAGCAGGTAGACGATGGCGTAGAGCATCATCATCATCACCGCGCCGGCGATGAGGAAGCCGCCGAGCCACCACAGAGGGGTGCGGCCGAAGACTACGCCGGCGATGCCGTCGGTGACGGTGCCGGCGTCGTGCCCCGGCCCCAGCAGCGGCTCTTCCGCCGGCCGGGCCGCGAGCGTCTGATCAGTGACGGACATCGTGGCTCCCCTCCTCCGATTCCAACGCTGGGTTGGGATTGCGCAGCTTGGCCAGATAGGTGGTCCTCGGCCGCGTGCCCAGCTCCTCGAGCAAGCTGTAGTTGAGCGGTGACCCCTTCCATTGGGCGACCCGGGAGTCGTCCTGGTTGAGATCGCCGAAAACGATGGCGTCCGCCGCGCAGCTCTGCTGGCAGGCGGTCTTGATCTCGTCCCCGCCGACCCGGCGGCCCTCCACCTCGGCGTCGATCCGCGCGTTGGTGATGCGCTGCACGCAGTAAGTGCACTTCTCCATCACGCCGCGGGAACGCACCGTGACCTCCGGATTGCGGGCCATGGCCGTGACCGGATCCTTGGACTTGTTGTACAGCAGGAAGTTGAAGCGGCGCACCTTGTAGGGGCAGTTGTTGGAGCAGTAGCGGGTGCCGACACAGCGGTTGTAGACCATGTCGTTGAGGCCGTGCTGGTTGTGCACCGTCGCCGCCACCGGGCAGACCAGCTCGCAGGGCGCCTGCTCGCATTGCATGCAGGTCACCGGCTGCTGGTGCATTTTCGGATTGTCGACCCCGCCTTCGTAGTAGCGGTCGATGCGCATCCAATGCATCTCGCGGCCCCGGGCCACCTGCTCCTTGCCCACCACCGGGATGTTGTTCTCCGCCTGGCAGGCCACCACACAGGCGTTGCAGCCGAGGCAGGAGTTGAGATCGATGATCATGCCCCAGCGGTAGTCGTTGTATTCAAAGCCCTCGTAGAAGCTGTGCTTGGCCATCTCGGCGTGGCCCATCTCCTCGATGATCTCCGGATGTTCGAGGAAGTCCGCCAGGGAGGCGGTGCGCACCAGGTGCCGGTCGTGAGCTTCCTCGCTCTCCACCGGGATGTTGCTGTGCCGCTGGGTGGAGGCCAGGTCGTAGGTGCCGCCGGCGGCTTCGAGGGTGACCCCGGAGCGGTGCCAGGGGGACTCGCCTCCCTGCAGCTGATAGGCGTCGAAGCCGGTGCCGGTGCCGACAGCGCCGGCGCGGCGGCGGCCGTAGCCGAGGTGCAGGGTGACGGTGCCCGCGGCCTGCCCCGGCAGCACCCACAGGGGTACCTCGAGGCTTTGGTCGCCGACGCTCACCCGCACCATCTTGCCACTGGCCTCCAGCAGGTGCTGGGCCTTCTTCTCATCGCCGTGGAGCTGTTGGGGAAGAACGTGGAACTCGTCCATCTCCCCCGCCAGCCCCAGACGGTCCACATCCGCCGGGCTGATCATCAGGGCGTTGTCCCAGGTTAGCTTGGTCAGCGGCTTGGGCACCTCCTGCAGCCAGCCGTTATTGGCGTAGCGGCCATCGACGATCGAGGGATCGGGCCGGAAGGTGAGCTCCAGGCTCCCCTCCCCGGCGGGCGAGGCCTCTTCCAGCTGGGCGGCGGCGCGGGACACGGCAGCTCCTTGCACCGCGGCTCCCCGCGGCGACAGTGCGCTGCCCTCGACGATGCCGTCGTGGAGCGCCTTGCGCCAGGCGGCTTCGCTCATGCCCTGGGCCTGCCAGTAGCGCTGCACGGTCTCGTAGCCGGAGTAGCCGGTCTCACCGGTGAGCAGCGCGGTCATTTCGTGGATGGACTTGCTCTCATAGAGCGGCTCGATGAGGGGCTGAACGATGCTCGCGGTGCCGTCGTAGGCCCGAGCGTCGCTCCAGGCCTCCAGCCAGTGGGACATGGGGACATGCCACTGGCAGTACTCGGCGGTCTCGTCCGCATAGGCCCCCAGGTGCACCCGCATCCCCACCTTCTGCACGGCGTCGGCGAAGCCGAGGCCCGCCGGGGCAGTGAACAGGGGATTGGTGTCGAGGATGAAGAGCAGAGAGACCTTGCCGGCGTTCATGTCCGCGACGAGCTCTTCCAGGGTTCCGGCACCCCCCGCGGGCTGGGCCGCCACCGCCTCGGTGACCACCACCGTGGTGCCGACATTGCCCAGAGCCTGGTTGATGGCGTGGGCCATGACGTGGAGCGCCGGCGAAGCGTAGGCGCCGGGCACCACCAGGCTGCTGCCACCGTGAGCGCGGAGGTCCTCCGCCACAGCCTGGACCCAGGCCTCCGCCTCCGGCGACGAGAAGCCGCCGGCTGGCTGGCGAGCTCCGGCCACGCCGAGCTCGGCGGCGAGCGCCAGGGCGAAGCGCCCCACCTCGGCAGCGGATAGCGGCAGACGATGGTCAGCGGCGGCGCCGGTGGAGGTGGGCGTGCTCTCCACGGCATACAGCCGGCTCATCTTGCCGTCGTTCTCGTGAACCTTGCGGCTGGCGGCGAAGTCCCGAGCGTAGCGTAGGTGCCCAGGCCCCTCGCTCAGAAAGTCCGAATCCAGAGACAGAATGACCTGCGCCTTGCTGACGTCGTAGTGGGTCTCGACGCCGTCCCCGAAGGCCTGGCGGTCGCCTTCCCGCGCAACGCCGACGGCGGGATCCCACTGATGCCAGCGGGCGGAGGGGAAGCGCTGCTGCACGGCCTCCATTTGTGCCGCCAGGGTCGGCGAGGTGACCCCGCCGGTGAGAATCCGCAGATCTTCACCGCCGACCGCCTGCTGAGCCCCGAGCAGCGGCTCGAGGGCGGCGGTGAGAGTGGCCCACTGGCTGGCCCGGCCCAGGTGCAAAACGTTGCGCGAGCGATCCGGATCGTAGAGATCGAGAATGCTCGCTTGGTCGGTGGCGCCGGCGGCGCCCAGGCTCGCCGGGTGGTCGGGGTTGCCCTCCACCTTGATGGGGCGGCCCTGATGATTCTCCACCAACGCGCCGACGGCATAGCCGCCGCCCCCGACGGAGGCGGTGGCGAAGTGCAGGCTACGTCCGGGAACGATCTCCTCGGGCTGCTTGACGTAGGGAACGATGCGTTCCGACGGCTGGCGGGTGCAGGCGGTGAGACCGGCCAGCGACAGGCTGGCGGCGGAGAGCTGAAGGAAGCGGCGCCGGCTGACGCCCTCGTCCCACTCGGAGGCCTGCCGGGGAAACTCCCGGTGCAGCATCTCCTGGAAATCGTCGCTCTGCGCCAGCTCGTCGAGGCTGCGCCAGTAGTTGCGACCGCTCTTTCCCTTGAGGCTCTCACGCACGGTGGCGGAGCTCAGCCGCGGCGCCGCATCCGCGGCGGGCGATTCCGGACGGGCCTCTTCGGGCAGGATGCGCAGGGGTGAGGCCTTGCGCGGTTCGCGGCCGGGGGCCGCCGGCTCGCCGTATTTCTGTTCCTGATCGTTCAAGGTCATCTCCCCGCAATCATCGATGGCACGTGGAGCAGGTGTCCTGCGGCTGAATGTTGTATTCCGCCACCAGCTCGGCTCCCAGCTCCGCCTGAGTGACTCCCGCCGGCAATTCCCAGTCCATGTTGTAAACCTCTTCCCGTGGCCGTACGTACTTCTCAGGGTTGCGGTGGCAGTCGAGGCACCAATTCATCTGGAGGGTTTCCGCTTGGAAGACCAGAGGCATTTCGTTGATCTGTCCGTGGCAGGTGTTGCAGCCCATGCCCTTGGCGACGTGAATGCTGTGGTTGAAGTACACGAAGTCGGGCAGGTCGTTGACCCGCTCCCAGCGGATGGGCTCGTTGTCGCGATAGCTGGCGCGGATCGGCTCGAGCATGGGGCTGTCGTTCCAGATGAGCTTGTGGCAGTTCATGCACGTTTCGGTGGGCGGGATGCCGGCGAAGGCCGACTTCTCCACCGAGGTGTGACAGTACCCACAGTGAATGCCCAAGACCGCCGTGTGGTGGTCGTGACTAAAGGGCACCGGCTGGTTGATCACCACTCCCTGATCGGTCATGAACGGCGACTGGGCCAGCTTGAACACCAACAGCAGGGTGCCGACGACCAGCGTCCCGCCAAGGATGATGCTCGCCAGGGCCAACGCATTGGCGCTGCGCTTGAAGATCTGGGCCATAACTGCTCTGCCTTTATTTCTCGTTGATCTCGGTCTCCCGAACTCGGGCCACAGGCCGAGCCGAAGACCTTGTGAAAAGTTTCACAAGCCGGCACTCTAGCACAAACCCTGAGGATTTCCAGCCTCCTCGAGAGCCTATGCCCCCCGGACCAGCATCGGGCGGGGGCAGCCTTCAACAGCGGTCCGGTGAATTGTAGAGCATCCGGCCGTCCGCCGAAACCCGCACCGGCCGGAAAAAGGCGTCCGGCTGTCGCTAAGCCACCCTCACCGCACCTCGGCCTTCTTTCTGTCGACCGTCTCATCGAGATCGATGCCTCGGCGCTCGAGGAGCCGACCGATGCGCTTGAGGATGGGCTCGCCGAGTAGCGCCCGGGCGGAAACCGCGGCATCCCCGAGGGCTCTACGCACCCCCGGGCGACCGCTCCAATGGCGCTCAGCGATGGGTTCGAGGGCCGGCCCCATGGCAGCGCTGAGCACCGCCGCCGCCAGCAACAGATCGTCGGTGAACCCCAAAGGCCCCATGAAGGCCTCGGGCAACAGATCCATGGGCACGAGGAAGTAGAGCAGCGCCCCGCCAATGAGGTTGCGGGTGCCCCGCGGCACTTCCCGGTCGAGGACCATGCGTACCAGGAGCAGGAAAACATCCGGAACCACCAGTAGCAAATCCGCCGCCCGCTGGCCCTTCTCGCCGGCGCGGCCCTCGGCGGCGTCGAGCATGCGTTGGCGCAGGCGGTCGTAGAAGCTCAACAGGCGCTCCGATTCCGGCAGGCCTCGGACCTCCGGATCCACCAGCTCGCCTTCCAGTCGCGCCTCCGGCGCGCCCTCCTGCCACTGGCTCCCGTCTTGCTGACTCATCTCGGTAATTCCCTTCTTGGCGCCGACATTGTACCCAACCCTCGCCGTCGACACCCAACGGGGGCGAGGTAGTGACCCTGCAGCCTCGGGCTTAGAGCCTTGGGCTCAGAGCAGGTAGGCAACGGCGAAACCGACCTGGGCCGCCATCATCATCAAGTACATATGGGTCCAGGAGGGGTGATTTTCGGTGCGCGCCAGCGAATCCGGATCGCGCACCAGCAAGTACACCGTGTAGGCCCCCCACACAGTGAGCAACAGCCCCAACATCACCAGGAAAGGCGCGTTGCCGGTGAGGATGGGATGCTCCGGGTTCTGGGGATCGGGCATATAGGCTCCGACCGGCAACAGCAGCCAGGGCAGAACGAAGAACGGGCTGATCATCCACGCCGCCTTGCGCACCCCATAGAGAATGGGCAGGGTCTTGCAGCCGCCGGCCAGATCCCCCTCCATGTCGGCGAAATCCTTGGTCGCCGAGGCGCCGATGAGGTAGATGCCGAAGATGGCGCCGATGAACCAGGGCTCCCAGTGGAAGATGTGCGCCACCATGGCCCACCCCGCCACCTTCAGCAGCACCCCCCGGGGAATGGCGATGGTGAGATTCGCCCACACTCCTCGCGCCTTGGTGCGGCCCGCCACCGGGGCGGAGTAGACGAAGGTGAAGACCAGCCCCGCCAGGTAGATGAAGAAGGTCTCGTGGTAGGCCAGGGGAGCGCCGAGCTTCTCCGACCAGGTGTTGTAGGGGTAAACCACCACCAGCCAGGTGGGCACCAGCGCCAACACATACATCACCCAGGTGAAAATCCACCCCTCCCGCAGACTCAGGGCGCCGGTGACCAGCGGCCGGTCGGGCTTGTTGAGGCGGTCGATCTCCAGGTCGTAGATTTGGTTGATGGCGTTGGAGGCAGCGTTGAGAAAACTGGCGCACAGCGAGCCCAGCGCCACCGTCAGCACCACCGACAGAGTCAGGCGGCTCTGGGGGTCGGGGTTGTGCACCGAGCCGAAGGCGCAGACGGCGCCGGACACGATGCCCAGCAGCGGCGGCAAGAGGGTGAACGGCCGGGCCAAGCGGAGATAGCTCTGGAGTTTGCTCACGACGAATCCTCGAAGTCTCGAATCAGCGGGCGGGGTTGCAGGCTCAAGGCGGCAAAGGCCTCAAGGCGGCAGCGGCCTCAGGGTAGCAGCGGCCTTACGGTAACAGCGGGACGAGCGCCGCCGCGGTCAGGGCCCCCACCAGGGTGTTCAGAAAATTGATCGCCTCGTTGTCCAGCAGGCCGCGCCGCTCCAGGGTCGCGCCAGCGAGACTCTCCAGAGTGGTGCCGACGAAGGCCGCCACCGTGACCACCAAGACCGCGCCGGGGCCGAAGAGCCCCAGCACCGCCCCCAAGACCGCCACCAGCGCCGCCCCGGCGAGCCCCGCCAGGGTACCCTCCAACGACACCGCCCCCTCGGTGCCCGGCGGCACCGGCCGCAGATTGGTGATGAGGAAGGTGCGGCGGCCCCACAGCTGGCCGATCTCGCTGGACACCGTATCCGCCGATGCGGTGGCGAAAGCCGCCGCAAAAGCGATGGCGAAGATCTCGGTGTTGGGGGTGATCAGGGCGAAGAGAGCACAGGCGGCGGCGACCCCGGTATTGGCCACCGCATGGCGAGCACCGCGGCGGCCTCCGCCCTCCTGGGCCAGACCGCGCTCCGCCTTGCGCCGATAGCCGAGCTTGGTGCAGGCGGTGCCGAGGATGAAGAAGGTCAAGAGCAGTAGATAGCCCTGCCAGCCGAGGCAGGCGTAGATGGCGGTGCCGATGAGGAAGCCGCCGATCATTCCCGACAGGTTGACCGAGCGGGCAGCGTAGCCCGCCAGCGCCAGCACCAGATTGACCGCCGCCGCGATGGCCAGCTGCGAGGCCATGTCCGGCTGCAGCAGATTCGCCCAGGTATTCTCCGCCAGCAACAAGCAGTAGAGCCACAAGCCGGTGAGCAGCGGGACCCCGATATTGTCGTCCAGGCCTTGGGGCTGGGACTCGAGGATGGCCGCGAAGAGAGCGGCACCGAAGGAAATCGCCAGCGCAAAGACGAGGGAGTAGCGGTCGGGAGCGGTCCACTGCACCAACACCGCGCAGGCGAGGGTGCCGAAGAAGACGTAGGCCAGCGAGCCGAGCCAGCTCTTGCCGGGATTCCAGGGCAGCTTGTGGCGCCCCAGGGCCATGCCCACCAGCGAGGCCATACCGTCGCCGAAAGCGAGGATGCCCCAAACCCCTGCAGCCACCTCCAGCCGCTGGTGGAAGGCGAGGATCAGGATCAGCACCGTCAGCGGGTAGAACACGATGCCCAAGGACATGCCCCGCGCCGTCTCAGCCTCCCGCCACAGGCTCCGGCCGCCGATGCGCGGCAGGATCAGCAGGTTGAAGAGCAGCGCTGCCAGGGCGCAGAGGGCGGCCAGCATCGGCCCCAGAGGGCGCACGGCGAAGGCGATGAAACCCACCGACATATGCACCAGCTTGCGCAGCACCTCGCCCCGGCTCAGGCCCGAGCTAGCGCGGCCCAAGCTCGCCACGTCCGCGCTTCCACCGTCAGCGTTCATGGCGGCACCTCCAGCACCGGCAGCGTTCGCGCCGCCCACAAATCTTCCAGCGCTCGGTCCAGATCAAACTCCACCGACCATCCCAAAGCTTCCAGGCGGCGACTGTCACCGCGCAGCAGCGCCACATCCACCGGCCGCACCCGCCGCGAATCCTGCTCCACGTCGACCTTCAGACCGGAGACCTGGATGAGCTTCTCGAGCACTTCCCGCACGCTGTGGTCAACGCCGGTGGCCAGGTTGTAAACACCGCCGCTCTCGCCCCGCTCCGCCGCCAGGCGATAGCCTCTGACGGCGTCGGCGATGTGGACGAAATCGCGCCGCGCTCCCAGGTTGCCCACCTTCAGCACCGGCTCCTGACGCCCGGCTTCGATGGCCGCCAGCTGAGCGGTGAAGGCCGGCAGGGCGAATTGCGGCGCCTGCCCGGGACCGACGACATTGAACGAGCGCACCACCACCGCACCGGCCCCCAGGGCCAGGCGCTCGGCAGCGGCTTTGGTGAGAGCGTACGGGGTGCGCGGCGCCAGCGGCTGCTCCTCCCCGATGGGCTGCTGAGCCTCCGGCACTCGGCCATAGACCTCGGCGCTGGACGCCAACACCACCCGCCGGCCGGCGGCGGCCTTGAGCAGGTTCTCGGTACCCAGCACGTTGACCTGGAAATGCTCCGCCATCTTCTTCCAGGACTCCCCGACGTGGCTTCGCCCCCCCAGGTGCACCACCACCTCCGGGTTCGCCTCCTCCACCACCCGGGCGAGCTCCGACGGATCGAGGAGATCCGCATCGTAGACCTTCACCCCGGGCAGCTCCGGGCACGCCCCCAAGCAGGTGCCCACCACCTCCGCCCCGCTATCGACGAGATGACGAGCCAGGTGGCAGCCGACGAAGCCGCTGATGCCGGTGATCAGGAAGCGCATGGCGAGCCCATGCTCCATTGGCCGACTCTCGACGGGCTCATTCCAGACTGGGTCAATCCCGATCCGCTCCGTAGGAGCATTTACTGAGCCTCTTTCGCCAGGCGCTCGCGCCAATAGTTCAGGATGTCCTGCAGGGTCTGATCCAAGGGTATCTTGGGCTCCCAGCCGGTGTCAGCCCGGAATTTCGAGCTGTCTCCGATGAGGATCTCCACGTCCGAAGGCCGCAGACGCTCCGGATCCACCTCGATGCGCACCTCCGCCGTGCTCAGAGCGAGCAGGCGGTCGAGGAGCTCGCGGATGGTGATGCCGTCGCCGGTGGCGATGTTGTAGACCTCGCCGGGCTTGCCACGGGTCACCGCCAGCCAGTAGGCGCGCACCATGTCCCGCACGTCGGTGAAGTCGCGCACCGCCTCCAGATTGCCCACCCGGATCACCGGTTCCCGGAGGCCGGCCTCGATGGAAGCGATCTGCTTGGCGAAATTAGAGGTGACGAAGACCTCCCCCCGCCGGGGACCGGTGTGGTTGAAGCCGCGGGTGCGGATCACCTTCAGGCCATAGCTCTGAAAATACTGGTACGCCAGCAAGTCCTGACCCACCTTGGAGACGGCGTAGGGAGACAGGGGCCGCAGCGGGTTGGTCTCCCGGATCGGCGTCTCCTCTGGCTTGACCAGACCGTACTCTTCGCTGGAGCAGGCGATCTGCACCACCGGATCCAGCTGTAGAGCCCGGATGGCCTCGAAGAGGTGGGTCTGGCCGGTAATGTTGGTGGTCAGGGTTTCGGTGGGCGCCGACCAGCTGGACGGCACGTAGCTCTGCGCCGCCAGATGGAAGATGACGTCCGGCCGCACCGCCGCCAGCACCTTGTGCACCGACGAATAATCGCGCAGATCGGTCTCGGTCATGTCGACCTGGTCCATCAGGTGGTCGATGTTCTCGGTGCGGCTGCGCCAGCGGTAGATGCCATAGAGCTCCACTTCCGGATGCTCGGCGAGTAGCAGCTCCGCGAGATGGGAGCCGGCGAAACCGGTGATCCCGGTGATCAAGGCTTTCATCGGTCAATTGCTCCTTGCCCGCAGGGTCGCGAGGTATTCGGCCAAACCGGCACTCCAGGACTCCGCCGGCCGCCCCAGCAGCTGTTCAAAGCGGCTGATGTCGAGCACGGAGTACGCCGGACGGGGCGCCGGGCGGGGAAATTCGTTGCTGGTCACGGGCACCACCTCCACTTCCGGATTCCACAGACGGACGATCTCCCGGGTGAAGCCGAACCACGAAACCGGCGGCTGATTCTGATAGTGCACGATGCCGGCGGCGTCGGTGGCCGCCAGATCCGCCAGGGCGCGGGCCAGATAGACGGTGTAGGTGGGGCCACCCACCTGATCGTCC
>JAXHTF010000008.1 GCA_034211275.1 Acidobacteriota bacterium | reverse complement strand
CAGCCGTCGGCGGTGCGTCGCACGATGCGGATGTCTCGAATCTCTTCGTCGCTGCGCCCCCGGTAGACCACCACCGGTCCGCCGTCGGCGAGGGCGGCACCGGTGGCGCAGCATTCGCAGACCCGCGGATCCAAGAGGTCTTCGTCACCGGTGTCGTCGTCGGTGAGCAGCTTGCCGTGCAGCTCCATGGGGCCGCCAGTGGCCATGGCGCCGCCGTCCAGCCAGAAGGCCCAGACTCCGCCGCCGGGGCGTGGCACCCAGGATACGAAGCCATGCTCCGTCTCCGAGCGGTCCGCATGCAGCCAGCCGGTGGTCTTCCAGGTCTTGCCGTCGGCGGAACGGGCCACCCGGACCCCGTAGGCGTAGGGATCGGCGCCGGTCTTTTCCAGCCAATGGGCGATGAAGCTGCCGTCCGCCAGCTGGGTCACCGCCGGCAGGTCGGCCCAGTTGGCGAAGAAGTTGTCGCTTTCGGTCACGGTCACCGGCGCACCCCATCCGCCGTCATCGAGGGCGGGGGCGTAGCGCAGGCGGCGATGGCCTTCCTCACCCTCCGCCGGCTCGAGCCAGCTGAGCAGGCCGTCGGCAGAGAGATTGGCGGCCAGAGCTCCGGGAGCGGCGGGAACCGTCACTTCGCCGGAGCCCGCCGCCGGCGCCGCGATGAATACCGACAGGATGAGCAGCGCCGGCAAGACCAGCGCTCTCATCCTCGGTAGAGCTTCGGGGCGCAGGGAGCCCACGTTAGTGGCTACCGCCGTCGTCCATGGAGTCGTCGTCCATGGAGTCCATGTCGCTGCCCATGTCGTCACCATCCAGCTCGATGATGCCGCAGGCCACACGGCCGCCGGCGGCTCCGGTGGGCTGGCTGACCAGGTCGTCGGCCTTCTCGTGCAGGATCACGGCCTTGCCGACCACCGAGTTGGGGCCTTCACCGAGGGTGATCATGGAGCTGGTGTGCTCGAGGGTGCCGGAGCCGTCCTCGCCGATTTCCAGGTTGCCGAGATCACCGGCGTGGTGCTCTTCGTCGCTGGGGCCGCCGTGGATGGTGTCGGTGGGATTGAAGTGGCCACCGGCGGAGGTGAAGTCCGGGGCGCTGCAGTCGCCGGTCTCGTGGATGTGGAATCCGTGGGTGCCGGCACCGCTCAGGCCTTTGACCTCGGCGGTGATGGTGACGACGCCGTCACTCTCGCTGAAGTTCACCACGCCCTGGAGCTCGCCCATGTCCTCACGGGCTTGCAGGGTCGCGTGGGCGGTGGTGGCCTCTTCCATGGCCTCCGCCGCTGCCGGTTCTTCCTGCGCCGCCGGAGCCGGCTCGGTCTCCGCCGGAGCGGTCTCTTGCGGGCCTCCGCAAGCGGTGAGCAGGGTCGTGCTCAGCAGCAAACAAAAGAGCAATCGTAGAGTTGTCATTGTCAAATTCTCCATTTCTCCTCGCCGCCAGCCTCACGAGGGGGCTGCCGAAAGGTCTGTTATCAAAGATTCCAGAGCCGCTCGCCGTAGGCGAAGGGGCTCGGGAAAGCGAAAGTCATCACGCTGGGCATATTGATTGCGATTTTCGTGCCGGCCCGAATCAGCCGCGCTGGTCCTCGAGGGTGAGGAGCACCCCGAGGCCACTGCGCTTGATCAAAATCCTTACCGGCGTTGCCTGATCATTCTGGGCCAACCAGAGGTCGAGCTCGCCCTTCCACTCCCGATCCTCGCTGTCGGGATTGTTGCGGATGGAGTACAGGCGCGCGGCGACGACCTCGTCGCCCACCTTCACCTCTTCGACCCCCCGGGGGACCACCCGGACCGAATAGATCTTACCGTCCGACCAGATGCGCATCGGGGTCGGCTGCTTGGGCGGGTCCTGGCGGATGCGGTAGATGCCCGAGGCCACGTCGACGACACCGGACTCGTTGACTTCCTGATCCTTGCGCTTGTTCTTGTCGCCGTACTTATACGCGCTCCAGGCTCGGAGCGTGCGCATCTGCCGCGGGTCGATGACGGCCCCGTAGAGCCAGAACTCATCGCTTTCGGTTTCCCGGGAGGTGATGTGCAGCTGGCTGGCGAGGTGGCCGGCTTCGTTGATCTCGAAGCTCAGCACCCCCTCGCCGCGGCTGGGAAAGAAGAGTCCGGCGAAAAAGCCCAGCAGGTTGGTCAGTCGCCACCGGTAGTGGAATTGCTCGTTCAGGGGGTCCGCCCCTTCCTGCCCCTTCTCGGTGAGAGTCTTCAGCGGGTCCGAAGGTGCGGGGGCGGCCAGGGCCGGCGGTCCGGCCAGCAGACCAGCGACCAGGCTGGTAGCCAGACCGGCCACCAGGGTGGCGGTGAGCAGCAGGGCGCGGGGCCGAGATCGGTGCAGGAGGGCGGGGGGCATCGCTCTCCAACTATACGTCAAGCAGGACGCGGTGCGGCGTCGAGACGCCCCGGAGCTTTCGGAGCCGACCTTTCGGGGGGGCGAAGCTTGAAGAGTTTTAGCCCCAGCTGGTAAGCTGCCAAGGCTCTTTTGGAAGGCCATTGCGCTGGGCCCTGTCGTGCCGAGCCTTCTCTCGCTCTGAAGCTCCCGCTTTGAAGCAATCGGTCCAGCCCTCTGTATTCTGGGTCCGGCGACAAAGTGCCCGATGGGCTGGTCGAGAGTGGAATATCCACCTCGAATAGCATTCGTCCAGACGCTCACAACAGGAGGTTCTCAAATGCGCCACAGTCTCTTATTAACCCTTCTCTTGGCTTGCGCTCTGGCCTTCGCCCCCGCGGCGACGGCCCAGAAGCCGGTGATCATCGGCGAGCATGTCTTCGAGAAGTTTGACACTCCTCATCCCTATCCCTCCTCTGGTGAGGCTCGGGCGACCCTCAGCTGGTTCGACGAAGTCTCCTACCCCGGGGCCACCTACATCGCCGTGCATTTCCAGCGCTTCGACCTGGCCGACGGCGACTTCGTGGTGGTGCGCTCCCCGGACGGTGCGCAGTCCTGGACCTACACCGGTTACGGCCGGGCTGACCTGGGCAAGACCCAGGACGGCTTCTTCGCCACCCACGTGAAGGGCGACCGGGTGCTGGTGGAGCTCTACACCACCGGTACCGGCAACAGCTACGGCTACACCATCGACTACTTCGGCCGTGGCTACAACAATGCCGAGCTGGAGGCACTGTGGTCCGCCGGTTTGGGCGAGAAGATGAATCTGGCGGTGCCGCCGAGCCGCAACGAGTCCCTGTGCGGCCCGGACGACACCGAGGAAGCCAAGTGCTACCAGGCCAGCGAGCCGGCGGCCTATGACAAGGCGCGGGCGGTGGCTCGGCTGACCCTCAACGGCAACGCTCATTGCACCGGCTGGCTGGTGGGTTGCGACGGTCACATCATGACCAACGAGCACTGCATCGGCTCCCAGGCGACGCTCAACAACATCGACTTCGAGTTCATGGCGGAGGGTGCGGACTGCGCCACCAATTGCGCCACCAGCCTCGGCTGCCCCGGCACCATCGAGGCCAGCGGCGGTACTCTGGTGCAGGTGGACGCGCCCCTGGACTACGCCCTGGTGGTTCCCGACACCACCGTCGGTGGCGGCACCGATCTGCCGGGTACCTACGGCTTCATGCAGCTGCGCGACACCGGCGCGGTGGTGGGCGAGCGGATGTACATCCCGCAGCACCCCGCGGGCTGGGGTAAGCGCATCGGCATGGAATCCACCCATGCGCTGGACGCCGACGGCCTGTCCCGGGTGTTCAGCATCGACGAGGCGGCCTGCTCCGCCGGTGGTCCGCCGGACGTCGGCTATTACACCGACACCCAGGGCGGCTCTTCCGGCTCGCCGGTGCTCGGCTACAGCGACAACAAGATCATCGCCCTGCACCACTGCCGCGGATCCGCGGCGTGCAGCAACACCGCCGGTGATCCCAACCGCGGTGTGCCGATTCAGAACATCATCGCCGACCTGGACGGCCAGGGGAACGTGCCCAATTGCGCGGTCTGCGACCCGCCGCTGGCGGCCACCAGCCTCGCCGCCGCCACCAACGGTGACAATCAGATCGACCTCAGCTGGAACGCCGGTACCGGCGCCACCAGCTACAACGTCTACCGCGCCATCGGCGCCTGCCCGCAGGCCCAATACGAGCTCATCGCTTCCGGCGTGGCGACCACCAGCTACTCCGACACCACGGTGTCCGGCGAGGTGACGTATTCCTACGTGATCACCTCGGTGGACGACGCCACCGGCTGCGAGTCCGACTTCTCCACCTGTGACGACGCCACCGCCACCGGCGTGTGCACCTTGGAACCGACCTTCGATGGCCTCACCGCCGCCACCAATACCGGTTCCAGCTCCTGTGCCATCGAGCTCAGCTGGAATCCCGCCAGCACCAATTGCTCGGCGGCTCTGGGAACCGGCGCGGTCTACAACGTCTACCGCGACACCACTCCGGACTTCGTGCCGGGAGCGGGCAACCTGCTCTCCGCCTGCGAGGGCGGAACCTTCTACTCCGACACCGATGTCATCTCCGGCACCGAGTATTTCTACAAGGTGCGCGCCGAGGATCAGTCCGGCAACGGCTCCGGTCAGTGCGCCGGAGGCAACGAGGACGACAACACGGTCGAGGATTCGGCTGTCGCCACCGGCCCCGACACGGTCTCCTTCGAGGACGACATGGAGGGCGGCACGGCCAACTGGGCCACCGGTGCCGGCGGTTCCGACTCGGGCACCAGCCCGTGGGCTCTGACCACCTCCAACAGCAATTCGCCGTCGAATTCTTGGTTCGTCTCCGACGAGGCGGCGATCAAGGACCAGCATGTGGCCACCGCCGCGGCGGTGAGCATCCCGGGGGCGGCCAATCCGGTGCTCTCCTTCTGGCACAACTACAACACCGAGGCGACCTACGACGGTGGCGTCCTCGAGATCTCCACCAACGGTGGCAGCACCTGGGTGGACATCCTCGACGGCAACTCCGGTCGCTTCATCCAGGGTGACTACGATGGTCCTCTGAGCACCAGCTTCAGCAACCCCATCGGTGGTCGCGAATCCTGGAACGGCAACAGCGGTGGTTGGACCGAGGTGCTGGTCGACATGTCCGACTTCAGCGGTCAGGACGTGCTCCTGCGCTGGCGCATGGGCTGCGATAGCTCGGTGTCCGCGGAGGGCTGGTACGTCGATGACGTGCGGGTCTTCTACGGCTCGGAGTGCACCGCCGTGCCCGGTGACGACCTGATGTTCTCCGACAGCTTCGAGAGCGGTGATTTCACCGGCTGGGACGGCTCCGGCGGCGACCTCACGGACCTGGCGGTGAACGCCTCTGCGTACCTGGCGGGCACGTCCCTGGGTATGGCGGTCGACGTCGCCGATCTGGACGACAAGTGGGTCACCGACAACACGCCCACCGACGAGGCGAGCGCGCGGGCGCGCTTCTACTTCGATCCCAACAGCTTGGTGATTCCCACCAACAAGCGGTTCAAGCCGTTCCAGCTGCGGGCTTCGGACAACCGGCGCCTGCTGACCATGGTCTTCCGCGAGGAGTCCGGTGGCTACGTCTTCCTGATGAAGAGCCATCGTGACGACGGCTCTTGGGCCAAGACCTCGTGGTTGGACATCTCCGACGGGCCCCACTTCATCGAGGTCGAGTGGACTCAGTCCAGCGCTCCCGGTGCCAACGACGGCGTTCTACGGGTGTGGCTCGACGGCGCTCTGCTGAGCACCGTCACCGGCATCGACAACGACGAGCGGGGCGGTGACCAGTTCCGCTTCGGTGTCGTCGGCGGTCTCGACGCCGGTACCACCGGTACCTTCTACCTCGACCACTTCGAGGCTCGGAAGCTGGGGTACATCGGCGAGTAAGCCCCATCCCAGCTCGCCGGAGCCGAGGGAGCCCAGCTTCCACGGCCCGGCGATGGATTCGAGAACGCCCCCGGTGCCCACGGTGCCGGGGGCGTTCTGTTCTCCGCGAAGATGTCTCCTCGGTGGAGGACTCGCGCCCCTCGGTGGAGAAATCTTTGCGCTCTCCCAAGGGATCTTTCTTCTCTCCTTCGATGCCCCGAGAAGGCCGCTGAGTCGGCGAAGTCTTGTGCTTTGGGTGAAAAAGAATCTTCATTGGCGGAATTTGCCCTGTTCCCGGTGGTGAGAGCTGTGTCCTGGTCATGGCCGCTCTCGGGCTTCATAATTGAAGGCACTGTTTGAAATTTAAAGCGAGGCCCCCTGGCGGCCTGCCGTTGGGGATCCGTCGCTGCGGCCCGGGAAGGGAGGGGAGATGGAGAGTTTTGAGCGCATGATCGTACCGGCTTTGTTGATCGCTGCCGGCGGCAGCTTTCTACTGGCCGGGATCCTGCGCTTGCTCCACCACCTCTATCGCCGGCGCCATCTGGCGGAATGGTCCTGGAGCTGGTTCTGCCAGGGGATCTACGTGCTCGCCGGAGGGATGGCCTGTGTCGTTTTGCCGGAGGGAAAGTTCTCCTGGTATTCCGGAGTCTTTCTGGCGGTGGCCCTGGGCGCCGGTTTCTGCCAGGTGGGCTGGTTGCTCTCGGGAGCCTCGGAAATCTCCGGCAAGGGGGATCATCGCTTCTTGAGCGACACCCGTTGGCTGGCGGTGATCCTGGCGTTGAGCGGTGCGGTATTGGCGTTGCCGGCGGTGCTCGCCGGCATGGCTCTGCCGGGTGGGGCGGCGACCTCCCTCGCCTGGTGGTGGGCCATCTTCCTGCTGTTGGCGCCCCGGGCACTGCTCGCCGGGCCGGCCTTTGCCGTCACCGCGCTCTGGATGTGGCGGGTGCAGGCCCAGCATCACGGCATCGGCCGCCGGCTTCTGGGATTGGGCTTCTTGGTGTACGGTCTGCACCAGCTGCAGTACTTCATCATCGCGCTCCTCGCCTTCAGCCGTCGTCCGGCGGAGCTCTATGGGGCCTCGGTGGGATTCGTCGACGGGCTGCTGCAATTCGTCGTCGGCCTGGGCATCGTCATCTGGTTCCTGGAGGAGGAGCGGGAAGAGGTGGTGCGGGCCTCGCAGCGGATCGAGCACCTCGCCTATCACGACTCCCTCACCGGCCTGCCCAACCGCAAGCTCTTCCTCGACCGGCTGAGTCAAGAGCTGGCGGCGTCTCGCCGGCGGGGTAGCCAGCTGGCGGTGATGTTTCTCGACGTCGACCGCTTCAAAGTGATCAACGATTCTCTGGGTCACGGCTTCGGCGACGAGCTGCTCACCGGCGTGGCGCGGCGGCTGCGGCAATCGGTGCGCCAGGCGGATACCGTGGGGCGGTTGGGAGGCGACGAGTTCGTGTTGCTCATCGCCGACCTCAAGCGGTCCGAGGACGCCCAGGCGGTGGCGGAGAAGATCCTCACCGGTCTGCGCCGCCCCTTCCAGCTCCACGGTCACCAGATCTATGTCAGCGCCAGCTTGGGGATCAGCCTCTACCCGTCCGACGGCAGCGATGCGGAGCAGCTGCTCAAGCACGCCGACACCGCCATGTATGGAGCCAAGGACGACGGCCGAGACACGTTGCAGGTCTACAACCCGATGATGAGCGCCCGGGCTCTGGAGCGCCTGGATCTGGAGAGCGACCTGCGGCGGGCGCTGGCGTCGGAGGAGTTCGACTTCTACTTCCAGCCGGTCTTTGACCTCGAGCGGGACGCGGTGGACGGCGTGGAGGCGTTGATCCGATGGCATCACCCGGGGCGGGGCATGCTCCCACCGCGGGATTTTCTTTCCCTGGCGGAGACCATCGGCATGAGCCACGAGCTGGATCTCTGGGTGCTGGAGACCGCGTGCCGCAGGATCCGTGATCTGGGTCCTGGCGCCGCGGGTCTGCGCCTGGCGGTGAACCTCTCGGCGCGAGCTTTCCACCACCCGCGCCTGCCGCGGCTGGTGGAGCAAGCGTGCCTGCGCACCGGCTTCGATCCCACCTGCCTGGAGCTGGAGGTGACGGAGAACCTGGCGATGCAGAACGTCGAGGTGACCCTCACCGCGTTGCGAGCCCTCAAACAGCTCGGAGTGCGCATCTCCATCGACGACTTCGGCGTTGGCTACTCGTCCCTCAGCTACCTGCGCACCTTCCCCATCGACACGGTGAAGATCGACCAGAGCTTCATCCGCAGCATCGGCAGCGGCAACGGGGACAAAGCCATCCCCCGGGCGGTGATCGTCATGGCCCGGAGCCTGCAACTGGAGGTCATTGCCGAGGGCGTAGAAACGGAGGAGCAGCTGCGCTTCCTCGAACAGGAGGGCTGCCACCGGGTGCAGGGCTTCTTCCTCGGTCGTCCCATGCCGTGGCGGCAGTGGGAGAGCTTCGCAGAGCGCACCCGGGATGGGTTACAGCAGTTGGTGCGGAGCTTGGCGGAAGGCTGAAAGCAGTCTTCCGCTGGGACGCTTAGTTGTCGTAGGAGAGCGGCCGGGTCTGCCGGGCGTACCAATGATGCTGGTCGGAGGACGAATCCGCCACCGGCTCGAAAATGGAGCAGCGCTCCATCTCCCGGCCATAGACGTGCAGGGTGACGGCGGTGGAGTCGCCGTTGGCGTTGCAGATGGTGTGGTGCTCGAAGGGTGGAATCAGGCTGCCGGCGGTGGCGACGCCGGTGCGCACCGTTTCCTGACGCTGAAAGCGGTAGCGCTGGCCGTCGTGTTCCAGGAGCTCGTATTGGGTCACCTCGATCTGGCCCTTGTAGACACCCTCGACGCACCAGGAGCCGGCGTGATCGTGCAGGGGGGTGCCCTGGTTGGGGCCCCAGATCATCGCCACCACGACGTAGCCCAGATCCTCGCTGCGGTAGAGCAGGCGGCGGGCATAGTGATCCTCGCAGGGAGTGCAGAAATCCTCCGGCAGATCGAGGTCTCCCTCCTCGACCATCTCGCACAGGTGATGCTTCAAGCTCTCGGTGATGTCCGCGACGTTGGACAGGCGCACCGCCTCGTCGAGGCGGTCGACCAGGCGATCCATGCCGCGGATCGATGTCTTGGCTAATGCCATATCCCTTCCTCCTACTGATCGTTGCTAAAAACTCGGGCTTTCCGGAAGTTGTCGGGAGGGAGCATTGGTCAGCTTATCAGCTGCCCCCGGGGAATTCCCACCCCCGCGCTTCTTCCAGTTTTCCAGCTTCCCGTGAAGGAGCTCAGCGAGCGGTGGTGGTGGCCCAATGTCGTCGCAACACGTCTCGGGCCTCGGCGTCGCGCATGGAGAAGTTGGAGCGGCCGGCGGAGTGGCCGGGCATCCACTTCCACCAGAACAGGCCGGACACGAAGGGGGCCCGCTGCGCCCGGCGCAGCGCCGTCTCCATCAGCTGGACGCGCAGGATGCGGGTTTGAGAGTTGTTCTCCACCTGGTAGCTCCACGGTTCCCAGGCGGCTTTGGAGGACCGGTTGTAGCCGATCTCGGTGAACAGCACCGGCAGCCCGCCGTGGTCTCGGGACAGAGTTTCGAGTTGAGCCAGGTGGCGATCCCAGCTGCTCTCCAGCTTCAACTGCAACTTGGATCGCAGCTCTCGGGAGGCCGAGTCCCGCCCGTCGAGAGACCCTGCGGACGGGGATCCGTCCGAAAGAGGCCCGTCTGCAAGAGGCCCGTCTGCAAGAGGCCCGTCTGCGAGAGGAAAATAGGCCTGGACGCCGAGAACGTCCACAGCGTCCCAAAACGGCACGTTCTCGACCCCGTCCCAGTTGGCGGCGTAGGTGATCTGGCCGGGATAGACCTGCCGCACGGCGGCGATGACCTCTCGCCACTGGGCTTCCCGATGGACGGTCTTCTCCAGCTCGACGCCGACGGCGAAGAGGGGAACGCCGACCTGGGCTGCAAAGGCGGCCTGGTCGACGATGAAGGCCCGGTAGGTGTCGAAGAAGCGCTGCCATGCGGCCTCGTCGTCACCGAAGCCGATCTCCCCGCGCCATTCGTAATTGCCCCAATAGGCCAGATGGGGTTTCCAGAAGAGGGCCATCTCGTGTTGTCGTGCGATGCTCGCAGCGCGGCCCAAATAGCCGGTGCCGGCGGCGGGGCGGTGGCGCACGGTGCCATCCCGCTCGATGCGCGCATAGGGATGAATGGCCACCGATCCGACGCCCAGGTCGCGCAGTTGGTCCAGGGCGTCGCCCATGGCGGGGGAGCCCCAGATTTCGCCGTGGCGGGGGCAGGTGACGGTCATGCCGCGGAGGAAGGGTCGGCTCGGCTCTTCGCTGGAGCTCGGAGTGGCGGCGTGGGCTGGGCCGGCGGTCGCTGGAGGAGGGGAGCCCGCGCCGTTGGAGGTCAGGGGAAGCCAGGCTAGGGCCAGGATGCCGCCGGCGAGAGCGAGTAGAGGCAGGGCCCAAGACGGAATGGAAAAAACTCTTCGGCTCATGGCCTTTCCTCCTCCCAGGCCCGGGTTGGGAAGTAGCGTTCTGCGCGGGACGGACCGGCGATCAAAAGAAGCCCAGCTCGAGCTTGGCCTCTTCGGTCATCATCTCCGGGTTCCATACCGGATCCCACACCAGCTCCACCTCGCATTCATCGACACCGTGGACCGCGGCCACCCGCTGCTCGACATCGCCGGGCAGGGTGCCGGCGACGGGGCAGGCAGGGGAGGTGAGGGTCATGCGGATGTGCACGTTGGCACCATCCACCTCGACATCGTAGATCAGGCCCAGGTCGTAGATGTTGACCGGGATCTCGGGATCGTAAACGGTCTTGATCTGGTCGACGACGCGGTCTTCCAGGGACGGTGGCCCGTCGGTCGCGGGGGCTTCCGCCGGGGCGGTCTTTTCTTCGACGGTCGCTTCGGACATGGGGTTCCCTTTCTGTTCTAGGCGCTGATCGTGGGACGGGTCATTCGGTCGTCACAGTGGAAGGAGCGTCGTCGGCGTCGAGGGCAGCTCGCAGAGTATGCCAGGGCAGGGTGGCGCACTTGACCCGCATGGGGTATTGCTTGACGCCGGCGAAGATCTCCAGCTTGCCCAGGTCGTCGCTCTTCGCGGGATCTCCTGCGTCTTCCGTCAGCATCCGCCGGAAGTGTTGGAAGAGGTGCCGCGCTTCATCGAGGGTCTTGCCCTCCAGCGCCTCGGTCATCATCGAGGCCGAGGCCTGGGAAATAGCGCAGCCGACGCCTTGGAAAGTGATGCGGCGCACGCGCTCGCCATCGAGCTCCAGATACACTGTCACGCGGTCGCCGCACAACGGGTTGTGACCTTCGGCCTGGCGATCCGCCGCCTCCAGCACGCAGAAATTCCGCGGCTGCTTGTTGTGATCCAGGATCACTTCCTGGTAGAGCTCGCGCAGATCGGACATCAGCTGAAGATCTCCACCACCTCCGCCAGTCCGTCGAGGAGGGCGTCCACCTCCGACGGGGTGTTGTAGAAGGCGAAGGACGCACGCACCGTGGCCGGGACCCGGAAGTGGTCCATCACCGGTTGGGCACAGTGGTGACCGGCGCGGATGGCGATACCCCGCTGGTCGAGAATGGTGCCGATGTCGTGCGGGTGGATCCCGTCGAGGACGAAGGAGACCGCGCCCCGGCGATGCCGGGGCGTCCCCACCAGTCGTGCCCCGGGCAGGCTTTGCAGACGCTCGGTGGCGGTGCTCAAGAGTTCTTGTTCGTGGGCTGTCAGCGCCTTCTGGTCGAGGCCTTGGAGGTAGTCCAGTGCCGCCGCCAGGCCGACGGCGCCCTCGATGTTGGGGGTACCGGCTTCGAAGCGTCCCGGCGGTGGGGCGAAGGTGGTGCCTTCGAACGTCACCCGGCGGATCATATCGCCGCCGCCCTGGTACGGGGGCATGGACTCGAGCAGCGAGCGTCGGGCGAAGAGCACGCCGATGCCCGCGGGGCCGAAGACCTTGTGGCCGGAGAAGACGTAGAAATCGGCTCCCAGGGCGGCCACGTCCACCGCTCCGTGGGGTACCGCCTGAGCGCCGTCCACCAGCACCGGGACGCCGCGCTGGTGGGCCGCGGCGAGGACCTCCGGCAGCGGATTGACGGTGCCCAGAGCATTGGAGACCTGGGTCACCGCCAGCAGCCGCGTACGGTCGGTCAGAAGGTCGTCCAGCTCGTCGATGCGCAGCTCGCCGCGATCGTCCATGGGCAACACCCGCAGGCGGGCGCCGCGGGCTTCGCAGGCCAGCTGCCAGGGAACGATGTTGGCGTGGTGCTCCATCTCCGACACCAGCACTTCGTCGCCGGGTTCGAGGCGCGGAGCCAGGAAGCTGTGGGCCACCAGGTTGATGCCCTCGGTGGCGCCGCGAACGAAGATGATCTCGTCCTCGGCGGCGTTGAGGAATTCCGCGACGGTCCGTCGGGCCCCCTCGTAGGTGGCGGTGGCTTCCTGAGACAGACGGTGGACGCCGCGGTGGATGTTGGCGTAGCCGTTCTCGTAGCAGGTGGTGATGGCGTCGATCACCGATCGGGGTTTCTGCGCCGAGGCGGCGTTGTCGAGGTAGACCAGGGGATGATCCCCGATCTTCCGGGCAAGACCGGGGAAGTCGCCGCGGACCGCTTCGACGTCCCAGCCCCGCACCGGTGGCCCGGTTGCCGTTTGCTGCCGGGATGGGAGCGAGGCTCCGAGCTCGGGATGGTTGTCGGCCTTCTCCTGCGGGCGCGAGCCCTGCTGGTCGGAGATGGGGGCCGTGGGTGCGGTCGCGGTCTCGGGCATCGGGAGCCTCGGAATCAAACTGCCTGGCGGACGATCTCGCCCTGGGGCAGGCGATGGAAGAGCAGCTCCGCCAGGTCCTCCCGCACGCTGTCGACCTTGATGCGCTCGACGATGTCGCTGGCGAAGGCGTAGGTCAGCAGGCTACGGGCGGCCTCGGCACCGATGCCGCGGGAGCGCAGGTAGAAGATGGCGTCGTCGTCCAGCTGGCCGATGGTGGAACCATGGGTACAGCGAACGTCGTCGGCGAAGATCTCCAGCTGCGGGTTGGAGCTGGCCAGGGCCCCCGGCGACAGCAGGAGGTTGCGGTTGGACTGCACCGCGTCGGTCTTCTGGGCGTCCTCGTGGACGTGGATCAAACCGTTGAACACCGAGCGGGCTTTGCCGCCGAGCACGCCCTTGTACAGCTCGTGGCTGTAGCAGTTGGGCTTGGCGTGGTCGACCCGCATGTGGTTGTCCACGTGTTGCTCGCCGTCCACCAGATACAGGCCGTTCAAGATGCAGGTGATGCCCTCGGCGTCGAGAACGGCGTTGAGGTCGTTGCGCACCAGACCACCACCCACCGAGACGGAGTGGGAGCGCAGGGTGCTGGAACGGCTCTGATAGGACTGCTGCACCGCCACGTGGTGAGCGGCGAGGCCTTCCTTTTGCACCTTGTAGTGGTCCAGGACAGCGTTGTCGGCGAGCACCACTTCGGTCACCGGACAGGTGAAATAGGCCTCGTCGGTGGCCGCCACGTAATGCTCCACCACCGTCGCCTGACTGTTCTCGCCGGCCACCAGCAGCAGCCGCGGATAAATGGCGGCTCCAGGGGTGGCGGCGATGAAGAGCAGCTGGATGGGCTCTTCCACTACCGCTCCCTTGGGCAGGTAGAGGAAGACACCGTCGGCGAAGTAAGCGCCGTTGAGGGCAGCGAAGGCGTGATCTTTGATCGTCGCGCTATAGGGGTGACTGCCATCGACGGTGGCGTAGCGGCCCAGGTGCTCTAGAACCTCTCCGGGATGCTCCTGGAGGGCCTGGGCGAGGCTGCCGGCGATCACCCCCGCGGGCAGCTCCGGCGGGCTCGACAGCTCCGGCGCGTAGCGGCCGTCGACGAAGGTCAGCCGGCTGGTGCCGGCGTAGAGGTGCGGCGCCAGGTCGTCCTGGGTCAGGCGAGCCGGCGTGGTGACCGGGGTGAAGCTGCCCTGGGCGATGGCCTTGACGTTGGTGTTGCGCCAGGCTTCCTGCTTGATGGTCGGGAAGCCGGCCTCGCGGAAGCGCTCGATGGCGATGCGGCGCTGCTTCTGAACCGGCTCCGGCTCGCTGCCGGCGCGCTCGGCGAGGACGCGGTCGAATTCCGCCAGATAGGGGGTCTGCTCTGCCACTGCTTGCATGGTGCTCTCCCCCCTCAGGCCGACGCCAGCGCGCCGACCTCCTGCTCGAGCCAGGAATAACCCTTCTCCTCCAGCTCCAGGGCCAGCTCCTTGCCGCCGGAGCGCACGATGCGGCCGTCCAGCAGGACGTGCACGACGTCCGGGACGATGTACTCCAGCAGTCGCTGGTAGTGGGTGATGACCACGAAGGAGCGGTTCTCGGCGCGCAGGCTGTTGACGCCGTTGGCGACGATGCGCAGGGCGTCGATGTCGAGGCCCGAGTCGGTCTCGTCGAGCACGCACAGGGCCGGCTCCAGCACCGCCATGTGGAAGATCTCGTTGCGCTTTTTCTCGCCGCCGGAGAAGCCTTCGTTCACCGGCCGCTTGAGCAGCGACTCGTCCATTTCCACCAGCTTCATCTTTTCGCGCACCAGCTTGAGGAAGTCGACGGCGTCGATCTCCTTCTCGCCGCGGTGCTTGCGGATGGCGTTGAGGGCGGCCTTGAGGAAGTAGGTATTGCTCACCCCGGGGATCTCCACCGGGTACTGGAAGGCCATGAAGATGCCTTCCCGGGCTCGCTCCTCGGGATCCATCTCGGTGAGGTCTTCGGCGCGATAGAGAATCTCTCCGTCGGTGACCTCGTACTCCTCCCGGCCGGCCAGCACCTGGGCGAGGGTGCTCTTGCCGGAGCCGTTGGGCCCCATGATGGCGTGCACCTCGCCGGCGTTGACCGTCAGGTCGATGCCTTTGAGGATCTCGGTGCCTTCCACCGACGCGTGTAGGTTGCGAATTTCAAGAACGGACATGACGACTCCTTGGCGAACAGACCGGCGCACCGGCCTGGATTTCTAGTCTTGACGAGCAGCGGGAGGAGCCGGCGACAGCCGGCCGGTCCCGCGCGAGCTTGTGGCGCCGCGGGCGAGCCGGCGGATCAGCCGACGCTGCCCTCCAGATTGATCTCCAGCAGCTTTTGGGCTTCGACGGCGAACTCCATGGGAAGCTCCCGGAAGACCTCCTTGCAGAAGCCGTTGACGATCATGGACACGGCGTCTTCGGTGTCGATCCCCCGCTGGTTGCAGTAGAAGATCTGGTCCTCTCCGATCTTCGAGGTGGTGGCCTCGTGCTCCATGCGCGCCGTCGGGTTGCCGACGTCGATGTAGGGGAAGGTGTGGGCGCCGCAGCGGTCACCGATGAGCATGGAGTCGCATTGGGAGAAGTTGCGGGCGTTTTCCGCCCCCTTGAGGATCTTCACCTGGCCACGGTAGGTATTCTGGCCCCGGCCGGCGGAGATGCCCTTGGAGATGATGGTGCTGGAAGTGTTCTTGCCCATGTGCACCATTTTGGTGCCGGTATCCGCTTGCTGGCGGCCCTTGGTCAGGGCGACGCTGTAGAACTCACCCACCGTGTCGTCCCCCATCAAAATGCAGCTGGGGTACTTCCAGGTGATGGCGGAGCCGGTCTCCACCTGGGTCCAGGAGATCTTCGAGCGGTTGCCCTTGCACAGGCCGCGCTTGGTGACGAAGTTGTAGATGCCGCCCTTGCCGGTCTCCTTGTCGCCGGGATACCAATTCTGCACCGTCGAGTACTTGATCTGGGCGTCGTCCAGGGCCACCAGCTCCACCACCGCGGCGTGCAGCTGATTCTCGTCGCGCATGGGGGCGGTGCAGCCCTCCAGGTAGCTGACGTAGGAGCTTTCCTCGGCGACGATGAGGGTGCGCTCGAACTGGCCGGTGTTCATGGCGTTGATGCGGAAGTAGGTGGACAGCTCCATGGGACAGCGCACGCCCTTGGGCACGAAGACGAAGGAGCCGTCGCTGAACACCGCCGAGTTGAGGGCGGCGAAGAAATTGTCCGTGTAGGGCACCACCGTGCCGAGGTACTTCTGCACCAGCTCCGGATGCTCCTGCAGCGCCTCGGACATGGAGCAGAAGACGATTCCCATCTCCGAGAGCTTGTCGCGGAAGGTGGTGGCCACGGAGACGCTGTCGAAGACCGCGTCGACGGCGACGCCGGCGAGCATTTCCTGCTCCTTGAGCGGGATGCCCAGCTTGTTGTAGGTCTCCAGCAGCTCCGGGTCCACCTCGTCGAGGCTCTTGGGGCGATCCTCCGCCGACTTGGGAGCGGAGTAGTAGCTGATGGCCTGATAGTCCACCGGCTCGTAATCGACGTTGGCCCACTCCGGCTCGGTCATCTTCTGCCAGTGGCGGAAGGCCTTGAGCCGCCATTCGAGCATCCACTGGGGTTCCTGCTTCTTCGCCGACAGGGCCCGGATGACGTCCTCGTTGAGACCCGGCGGGAAGGTGTCCTGTTCGATATCGGTGACGAAGCCGAACTCGTAGTCCTGTTCGGCCATTTTTTCGAGCATTTGAGTCGACATGCTTTTCGATTCCTCTCGCTTGCTTCCTCGGGTGGGCGTTCTTTGGTTTGGCAGGGCGCCGGCGCCGGCCGGCTCCCTTTCGCCCTTATCGCGCCTCGAGGGCGACGCTCTCGCCGAGACTCACCAGTTGGGTCGAAGCCGGCTGCACGGAATCCGATGAATCTGGCTTCGATGGATCCGGGGCCGACGGCGGGGTCATCTCCGCCAGGGTGATTTTCTCCAGCGTCTCGCGAATGGCGTTGTTGATCTGATTCCAATTGCTTCTCAGGCCGCAGAAGGATGCGAACCCGCATTCACCCGCCGCATCGTCGATGCACTCGGTGATCCCGATGGGACCCTCGATGGCGCCGATGATCTCGGCGACGGAGATCTCCTCCGCGGATCGCCGGAGGGAATAGCCACCCTTGACACCGCGGTGGGAGTCGAGCAGGCCTTCCCGGGCTAGAATCTTCAAAATCTTGCTGACCATGGGGGCCGGTAGCCGAGTCTCTTCGGCCAGCTCGCCGGCGCTGAATCGGTGCTCTTCCTGGCCGATCATGTGGGTCAGGAGGACGATTCCATAGTCGGTTTGTTTGGTGATGCGAATCATAGTTGGAGCTCGTGCTGAATGGCGGTCTGAGAAAACCGTACCCGAATGGTACCGTTTCATGATCATGATATCTGCCGATGGGCTTTTGTCAAGCTTGAGTCCGGGGCCTGAACAAGAGGCTGCCGGGGTTTGAGCGGACCGTCGTGGGCTTCCGGTGGAGCGTTGGGATAATCTTTCGCAGATGGCCGATCAACAAGGCAGCAGAACGCTGCTGAAAAGCGACCCGCAGCTCGCCGCAAGAGGGCTCGGAAGTGCACTGTATTTCGCGACCTTGGGAAGCTCGCTCTCGGGGATCGTCGCCTTGATTTTTGCGCTTTTGGCCCCGCTCGGGCTCACCGGCTGTGGGGGAGAGACGCCGGAGGCCGACCCGCTGGAGGCTTCGGCGGCGGGAGAGGCTGACTCCGCAAGCGGCGCGGAGCTGGGGGTTGAAGAGCTGGTGGAGGAGCTCTTCGTCGACCGTGCGGAGGCGGCGGGGCTCGATTTCGTGCACCGCAACGGCATGAGCGGTGAGCTCTATTTCGTCGAGATGTTGGGATCCGGCGTCGCCCTGGTGGACTACGACCGGGACGGCGATCTGGACGTTTTCTTCCCCCAGGGCAATCCTCTGGGTCCGGAGGAGACGGCGACACCTCACCGGGATCGCCTCTACCGCAACGAGTTGGTGTCCCAAGCTTCGGCGGGGGGGAGTGCCGTGGCGGAGGGAGGAGCTCTGCGCTTTACCGACGTCACCGAGGAGAGCGGCATCGACGGCCGCGGCTATGCCTTGGGGGTCGCCGCCGGCGACTACGACAACGATGGCTGGACCGACCTTTACGTCGTCCTCTGGGGGCGCAACCAGCTGTGGCGCAATCGCGGTGACGGTACTTTCGAAGACGTCACCGACGCCGCCGGCGCGGGGGACCCCGGGTGGAGTAGCAGCGCCGCCTTCGTGGATCTGGACGGTGACGGTTGGCTGGACCTCTACGTCGTCAACTATGTGCGCTTCACCTTCGACAACCACAAGCCGTGCTTTGCTCCTTCCTCGGCGGTGGACTATTGCGGTCCCCTCGCCTTCGAGCCCCAGGCGGATGTGGTGCTGCGCAATCGCCGGGACGGCACCTTCGAGTCGCTCACCCTGGCGCCGCCGGCGGCGGGGCTGGGGGTGGCGACGGCGGATTTCGATGGCGATGGCGCCCTCGATGTCTATGTGGCCAACGACCAATACGAGAATCAGCTATGGCGCAGCCGGTCCGACGGGAGCCTCGAGGACTCGGCGCTGCTCTCCGGTGCGGCGGTCAATCTGGTGGGGGATATGGAAGCGAGTATGGGCGTGGACGCCGCCGACTTTGACGGCGACGGTGACGAGGACATCTTCCTCACCCATCTGAGCAACGAGACCAACACTCTTTACCGCAACGACGGCCACGGGGGATTCACCGACGCTACCGCCGCTATCTCTTTGGGAGCGCCCAGCTGGCCCTACACCTCCTTCGGGACCGCCTGGCTCGACTACGACGGCGACGGCTGGCTCGACCTCTTCGTGGCCAACGGTGAAGTGCGGCGTATCCGCGAGCAAGTAGAGGCTGGTGATCCTCATCCCATGCGCCAGCCCAACCAGCTCTTCCGCAACCTCCAGGGCCGGGGCTTCGAGGAGGTCACGGCCAGGGCAGGGAAAGTCTTCGAGCTTTCCGAGGTGAGCCGGGGGGCCGCCGTGGGGGATGTCGACAATGACGGCGATCCGGACATCGTGGTGACCAACAACAACGGCCCCGTGCGGCTGATGATCAATCAATCGCCGCCGCGGAGCTGGCTCGGGGTGCGGGTGTTGGTAGGAGATCCGGGCCGCGACGCCTTGGGGGCTCGGTTGGCGCTGGAGCTTTCCGACGGCCGGACGCTTTGGCGCCGAGTGCGCTCCGACGCTTCCTTCGCTTCCGCCAACGATCCCCGGGTGCTCTTCGCGTTACCCGGCGCTTCCGCTGATGCTCTGACCGTTCACTGGCCGGATGGCGCCGTCGAGCGCTGGGACTCGCCGGCCCCGGGGCGCTACCACACCCTGCGCCAAGGTGAGGGCTCCCTGGTGGGGACGCCGTGAGGATTCACCGAGCCTTGCTCGCCGCTTGGATGTGCGTCGCCGTCGGCGGCGTGGCCGGTTGTGGCAACGAGCCTCCGGCGCAGCCTGCCGCGGCCAGTGCGTCGTCGTCGGTGCCGGCACCGGAGCTGATGGATCTACCGCCCGTCGATCTCTCCGAGGTGGAGCCGGCGGTGTCGGAACAGCTGATCGAAGAGCGCCGCCGCTTCGAAGAGCAGCGGGAATCTCTCTCCGGCGAAGCTCTGGGCCAGGCCTATGGAGAGCTGGGGCTCAGCTACCAGGCCTATGGCTTCGTCGACGCGGCCTGGGCTTGCCTGCACAATGCGGAAGTGCTGGCGCCGGATACTCCCCAATGGTTGTACTACCGGGCGCATCTGGCTCTCGAAGAACAGCAGCTGGACTCGGCGGTGGAGCTGCTGCGACGCTACCTCGAGCGCCACCCTTCTTATGCCGCCGGTTGGGTGTGGTTGGGGTACGGCCTGCTGCAGCTGGAGCGGCAGGACGAGGCGAAGGCCGCGTTGGAGCAGGCCCTGAGCCTGGACCCCGCCAGCGCTTCGGCGCACTATCGATTAGGTCAGATCGCGCTCCAGCAGGGTGACGTCGCCTCGGCCGTCGAGCACTTCGAGGCGGTCTTGCAGATCCAGCCTGCTGCCTCGGTGGTTCGATATCCCCTGGCCACCGCCTATCGCCGACAGGGACGAAGCGCAGAAGCGGAAGAGCAGCTGGCTCAACGGGGCCAGCGCAAGGTGGCCCTTGCAGACCCGCTGCTCGATGAGCTGCGGGTGATCGCCACCGGAGCTCGGGTGCACCTATACCGCGGCACCCTCGCCATGCGTAGCAAGAATCTCTCCGTCGCCCTCAAGGAGTTCGGGCAGGCGGTGGAGATGGCGCCAGACAATCCGCGGGCGCGGCTCAATTTCGGAGCGGCGTTGGCCCAGAGCGGCCAGGTCGACCGGGCGGTAGAGCAGCTCGAGGAGGCTCTGCAGCTCGGGCTCGACGCCGACAACCGATCCAAGACTCATTTCAATCTGGGGGTTTTGGAGCGCATGGCGGGGCGGCCGGCGGTGGCGCAGGAGCACCTGCGGCAGGCGCTGCGCTGGAATCCACGCAATCAACCAGCCCAGCAGATGCTCGACGCTCTGTCTGCGGATCATCCTGCTCCGCCGTGAGGCGATCCTCCGGCATGCCTTTGCCGTAAGGCCCTTCCTTGATATAGACTTACCAGAATCCGCTCAGAGAAAACGCTCCATTGGTGGGGCTTTTTTGTTGAAACAGCTATCGCGAGGGGGAAAACTGATGAGACGCCACTTCGTCGCCATTCTGGTGATGGTCGCACTTGCGGGCGCGGCCTTCGCCCAGACCGATCCACACGCCCGCCGCACCGGGCCCGCTCTTGAAACCAAAGGGAGCGACAACGTCAGCCCCGGTTACACCGACGCTACCGGTGGCCCGGACGCCTTCGGCTACAGCTTCGCCGACACCGCGGAGCCCAATTGTGCCTTCCAGTTCGTCGATATCTCCGCTACCGGCACCCTGTCGGTTGCCGGTGACGACGTGGCGAGCACCATCGCTCTCTCCGAGCCCTTCACCTTCTATGGCGTGAGCTACAACGCGCTGGACATGGGCTCCAATGGCTTCATCTCCACCGCCACCGACAGCGCCGGCGATCTGTCCAACGACTGCCCGCTGCCCGCGACTCCCAGCACCGGCACCGGCGGCCGCATCTATGCGGTGCACGATGACCTGGTGACCGATACCGGCTTTACCGAGTATTTCGCCAACTGCCCGCGGCCCAACGATGTCAACGGCTCCGCCGAGGGCTGCACCGTGTTCCAGTGGGACGAGGCGATTCACTTCAGCGGCATGGAGCCCTTCGACTTCCAGACCATCCTCTACCACACCACCGGCGAGATCGTGGTGCAGTGGGACGACCGCAATCCCGAGACCGGCAGTGGCTCCACCACCGGTATTCAGGACCCGGCGGCGGCCATCGGCCTGACCTACGCCTGTGACACCGGCGGTTCGCTGCCCGCCAACGCCGGCGTATGCTTCTTCGGCCCCGGCGCCGGTCCGGACCTGGCCATCACCAAGACCGCCAGCAACAACTCTCCGGGAACCAGCGAGCCGGTGACCTTCACCATCGACGTGACCAACAACGGTCCTGGCGATCAGACCGGCGTTACCGTCACCGACATCATCCCCGCGGGGCTGACCTATGTCTCCGACACCTGTGGCGGCTTGCTGGTGGGTGACACCTGGACCTGGGATATCGGCAGCCTCACCGAGACTTCGACGGTGAGCTGTGACCTGGTGGCCATCTACGATGCTTGCTGCGTGGTCAACAACACCGCCGAGGTTTCCGGTGACGAGCTGGACGATCCGTCCAACAACACCTCCACCGCCTCCCTCAACGCCGCCAGCAACGTCATCGCCGACGGCAGCTTCGAGGCCGGCACTCCCAACCCCTCTTGGGACGAGACCTCCACCAACTTCGGCACGCCCCTGTGTGACACGGGCGCCTGCGGCACCGGTGGTGGCACCGCCGGTCCCAACACCGGTGACTGGTGGTCCTGGTTCGGCGGCATCGCCGCTGCCGAGGTGGGTACCGTCAGCCAGGATGTGGTCATCGCCTCCGGCGCTTCCGCCAACCTGAAGTTCTCGCTGTGGAACGGTGCCGCCAGCGGCAACGGCGTCGACAACTTCGAGGTGCTCGTCGATGGCGTGCAGATCTTCGAGGTCATCGAGGGTGATCCCACCTACGCCGCCGGCTACGTCGAGGTGGTGTTGGATGTCTCCGCCTACGCGGACGACACCACTCACACCATCACGTTCATGTCCACCAGCACGGGCACCGACGTGACCAACTTCTCCCTCGACGATGTGTCGCTGCTCTCCTGCGTCGGCTTCATCGGTGGCCCCGACGGCCCGTTGGAGATTCCCACCCTCGGTCAGTGGGGGCTGATGAGCCTGCTGCTGATGCTGGCGGTGGCTGGTATCTACATGGTGCGCCGGCAATAAGCCGACCCACTGAGTGACGGCCCGGGCTCGCGAGCCCGCGGCCGATCACTCGAAGCAATCACAAAGGGGCACATCCTTTCGGGGGTGTGTCCCTTGGTGTATCTGGACCCAGGGGCTGGGAGCTGACGGGATGCTGGAAGCCGGAACGCCTGGCAGAGGAGGGGCCCCGAGCTCTGTGCGCAGGAAGGGGAGCCAGGGCAGGGCTCCTGGAGAAAGGAATCAGGAGGTCAGCTGGAGCTTTGAGGGCGGGGGTTCTTGCCCATCAGCGTCGCCAGCCAGCGCATGCCGGCGGAGTTCTCCAGCAGGATCTTGATCGTCATGGTCAGGGGGACGGAGAGCAGCATTCCCACCGGTCCCCACACCCAGCCCCAGAAAATCAGCGACAGGAATACCACCAGCGTCGAGAGGCCGAAGCGGCGGCCCATGAGGCTGGGCTCTAGGATGTTCCCCAGGGCCATGTTCACCAGCAGGAAACCGAGGGCGACGAAGGCGGCGGTTCCGGCTCCCTGCTGCAGAGCTGCCAGCAGCACCGGAGGTATCGACGCGATGATCGAGCCCAGGTTCGGGATGTAGTTGAGCACGAACGCCAGAAGCCCCCAGAGCACCGCGAAGTCGACGCCGGCGACGGAGACCCAGGCCCAGATGATGATCCCGGTGGCCAGGCTGATCACGGTCTTGAAACCGAGATAGCGCTGGATATCGCCCAATGCGGCGGCCAGCCGCTCGGTGTCGATGTCCACGCCGAAGGCCATGGAGAGCTTGTCCCGGAAACCGCTGGCCTCGACCAGGATGAAGATCATGATCAGGAGCACCAGCACCACCTTGGAGACGACGCCGGCAAGGCCGCGGAGGGTCGACCCCAATAGATCCATCACCTGAGAAACGTTGATCATCTCGCGCAGTGGGACCGGTTCGAGATCCAGGCCGTGGTTCACCAGCCATTGCTGAACCGAGTCTGCGGAGTCGCTCAGCTGTTGCTGATAGCCGGGGAGCTCTTGAGTGAAAGCGTTGACCTGGGAGCCCACCAGCAGCAGGATGCCTGCCAATATGGCGACGTCCGCCAATACGGTAGCTGCCACCGCCAGCAGCCGAGGGACCCGGCGGCGTTCCAGCGCCGCCACCAGGGGGAAGGAGGTGATGGCGAGGAAGACCGCCAGCACGAAAGGCCTCAGCAGCTCAGAGGCGGCCTTCAGTCCGGCGACGACGATGACCACGCCGGCGGCGGCGAGCAGGAGGGTCAGGCGGCGATCGGAGCGGGGGGATGGGGTCATGGTTTCCTTGCGGTGTGCGGTCGGTTCGGCAAAAGCGCTCCGACCTGAGCTACTTCATCATATTCAGTCCAAGCGAGCTTGCGAAGCGAAACGGGTCGTGTCTCGGGGTGAAATGCTCCGCAATTTCTCTGGCGGAATTCCAGAGGAGGACGTTTCGAACGGGAAATCGATCAACGGTGATAGCATTTCTGCGCCATGAGCCCAGCCAGCCCAGGTATCCCAACCGCCCTCACTCGGGGGCCCGGGGCGGACTTTCGCGAGCTTTCCGCGCGCTATCTCGAAGAATATTTGGCCAAAATCGACGCGTGTCTCGAGCAGCTCGGAAAGGAGCAGCTTTGGTGGCGGCCCAACGAGGCCAGCAACAGCGTAGGCAATTTGGTCTTGCACCTGGTGGGCAATCTTTCGATGTGGATTCTGGTGTCCTTGGGAGACAGTGACTACCAACGACGGCGCAGTGAGGAATTCCAGGCACGAGAGACTCACGATGTCGACCAACTTCGAGCGGCCTTGGCCGAAGTGGTGGCACAGTGCCGGCGGGTCTTGGAACGACTTCCCGAGTCGGAGCTGGCCCGTCCTCGACAGGTTCAAGGCTACGACATTGATGGCTTGGGCATCGTCTATCATGCCGTCGAGCACATGAGCTACCACACCGGGCAGATCGTCTGGGTAACCAAGACTTTGGCCGCGCCGTCCGCCGTCGATTTCTATCCTCAACACGCCGGAGAGTAGGGGAGATCGGGGTGTCGAAGCGAGGGCTTCCTCGCCGACGGGCAGCGCAGTGCCGCCGGAGACCATGACCGCAGACAATTCCATCGACCCGCCCCAGCATCCCTTCGGCGACTGGTTTCGGTTGATGGCGGCTAACACCCACACCGCCATCTTGGTGGTGCGGGACACTTGCTTCTTCGCCAACCCCGCCGCTGAACGCCTGATGGGGTTGAGCGCTTCCGAGCTGAGCCGGGTTCGAATCCTGGACACCGTTCATCCGGACGATCGGGACGCTCTGGCCCGGCGTCTCGAGAAGCGCCTGACGGAGGGCAAGACTCCCTCGGATCATCAGCTGCGGATCGTTCGCCCCAGTGGCGAGGAGCGCTGGGTCGAGTACACCGCCACCGACATCGAAGTGGAAGGGCAGCGGGCGGTGATGGTCACGGCCTTCGACTTCACCGAGCGCCAGCGGGCTCTGGAGGCCCTACACCAGGAGGAGGAGCGAGCGCTGGTCACCCTCACGTCCATCGATGACGGCGTGATCCGTACCGACGCCGACGGCCGCGTCGACTTCCTCAATCCAGTGGCGGAGGAGCTCACCGGCTGGACCGGTGCCGAGGCGGAAGGGCGGTTGTTGTCGGAGGTCTATCGCCCGGTGGACGAGACCACCGGAGAGCTCCTCGCCGAGGAGGTGGAGATGTGCCTACGGGGCGAGGAGCCGCCGCACAACCTCCTCAAGCGTCTAGTGCGTAGCGATGGTGCCGTCTTCACCATTCAGGATTGCGCTTCCCCGATCCGCAGCCGGTCCGGAGAGATTCAGGGCGCCGTCCTGGTGTTCAAGGATTTGAGCCGAGAGCGCGGGCTGGAGCGGGAGATCCGGGTCATGGCGACCCGAGACCGCCTGACCGGGCTTCTCAATCGGGAAGAGTTCGAGCGCCGTCTCGGTCTCGCCTTGGAGGACGCTCGGGAGCGCGGTGGGGAGCACGTGCTGTGCTACCTCGATCTCGATGAGTTCAAGCTGGTCAACGATGTCTGTGGCCATCCCGTGGGCGACGAGATGCTGCGCCAGGTGGCGGATATCCTGCGCCGTTCCGTGCGTGCCCGGGACGCCCTCGCCCGGCTCGGCGGTGACGAATTTGGAATCCTGCTGCAGGACTGCGAGCGGCGCCGGGCGCGCACTCAGATTCACGAGGTTCGGCAGGCCCTCCGGCAGTTCCGCTTTCCCTGGGGGGATCACCGTTTCGAGACCGGGGCGAGTATCGGCATGGTGCCGGTGACCGCCGAATTCGAGACCCTCGGTGAGCTGCTGGCGGCAGCGGACGGAGCCTGCTACATCGCCAAGGAGCGAGGCCGGGCCCAGGTGCACGAATATCGCCCCGGTGACGCTGCCTTCGCCGAACGCTATGGCGAGATGCAGTGGGTCCAGCTGATCCATCGGGCCTTGGAAGAGGATTGCCTGACGCTCTACAGCCAGCCCATCGAGCTGTTGACTGGCACGGGAGAGCTGTTGAGTGAGGTCTTCCTGCGCATGGTCGGGTCCAACGGCGAGATCATCGCCCCCGGCGAGTTCATCCAGGCGGCGGAGCGCTACCGGCTGGTTTCCTCCATCGACCGTTGGGTGGTACGTACCGCCCTCGAAACTCTGGCACGGGCGCAGAGCTCCGGCACTACCGGGCCGCTGGTGGAGCGCACCTACACGATCAATATCTCGGGGCAGTCGCTGGGGGAGGAGGGGTTCCTGGAGGACGTGGTCGCGGCGCTTCGGACCAGCGGTGTGCCGCCCCAGCGAGTTTGCTTCGAGCTCACCGAGACTTCGGCCATCGGCAACCTGGGCCACGCCCGCCTCTTCTTCTCCGTGTTGCGGGACCTGGGTTGCCGCTTCATCCTCGACGACTTCGGCAGCGGCCTGAGCTCCTTCGCATATCTGAAGAATCTGCCGGTGGACTTCCTCAAGATCGACGGCGAGTTCGTGTCGAATATCGTGGTGGATCCGGTGCAGCGGGCCATCGTCGAATCCATCCACCGGGTTGGCAGCGCGCTCAACATTCGCACCATCGGTGAAGGGGTCGAGGATACGCCCACCCTCACTCTGCTGCAGGAGATCGGCGTGGACTATGCCCAGGGGTATCTGTTGGGCAAACCGGCGCCCATGGAGCCAGAAGAGCCCGGGGAGCGCTAGGAGAAGGCTAGCCGCCCTTCTTCTTCGCCAGGCCGGCGAGCATGGCCTCCATGGACCGCCGGCATTCGTCGCTGAACCAGGATTCCACCAGGGCGTCGATCCGTTCCCGGCGCTGTTCTCGGGCGGCGAAGATCCCGGCGAGGTCGGCGCGGGCTTGCCGGCGGGTGGCGAGCATGGACTGAGGCGGCAGCTCCAACAGGTTCCGGCACCACTCCAGCGCCCGTGTTTCCACCTGCTCCAGAGGGGTGATCTCGTCTACCAGGCCGAAGTCCAAGGCTTCCTCGGGCCCGATCAACCGTCCCTCCACCGCCAGCCGCTCCGCCACTCGCGCCCCCACCAAGCGGCGCAGGGCGAGAAAAATGGGCGCCGGTAGCGGCAGGCCCACCCGCACCTCGTTGAGGCCCAAGCGGAACGATCCTTCGGCCATCACCCGGTAGTCGCAGAACAGGGCGAGGACGGTACCGCCGGCGGGAGCATGCCCGGTGACCGCCGCCGCCACCGGAACCGAGCACGTGGCCAGGGCCTCCATGAGGTCGAAGAAATCCTCCCAGGCATGGCGAATCGCCTCTCGGTCCAGCTGCATCAGGTGGGGAATGTCGAGGCCACCGCTGAAGCGCTTCGGAGAGCCGCTGAGGACGATTCCCTGGGCCTCGGCGGAGGCTTTGCGCACGGCGCTGAGGAGAGCGGAGACGAGCTCCGGGCTGAGGGCGTTGACCGGCGGGCGGTCGAGGCGAATCTGGCGGACGGTGCCATGGTCGGTGATCTGCAGCATCTCTTTGGCTCCCAGTGGAATGCGGCTCCCGGTAGGGTAGGCTGAGGTTTCGGGGATCATACCGTGGCCGATGGCGCTCTTTTGGGCTTGGGACGGCCGGCGGGCGACTTCAGCGCAAAAAAAACCAAGAATAGTTGTCCGCCAAATTCCGCCAGCGGCAACTAACTACTAGACAGGGCATACCGAGGGTTCACACACCCTGCCGGTACCGACCCGGTCTTCCGCGCTCCTAAGCGTGGCTCGTCCCTCCCCGGGCCCGAGCCGCGCGTTTTTTTTGCCCTTCTTCTGCTCCCCCCGCCCGCGCCGGGCCTCCCGATGCCTGTGCTAGCATCCCTGCCATTCATCCCAGCCGGTCGCCGGCGACCCATGCCATGACCTCAGCCGATTCCCAGTCCAGCCCCCGCCCTCCCTACCGGACCTCGAGCCGCTGCCGGAGTCGCCGGTGACCCGTCGGCGCAAGAAAAAGCAGACTGGGAAGGATCGTCGCGCCTCGTGGGGCTGGATGGTGGCCTTCTGCACTGCCGTGCTGCTCGGGTTGACCTTGTCTCCCCACAGCGAGGTTCGGGGCGTCAATCTGGTGCCGCTGGACCAAACCTGGCGAGCGGCTCGGGGGGTGATGGCTGCGCCGGATCCCCTCCAGCACCCCGCCTTCAACTACCTGGCTCTCCATGTCATGGGCAATATCGCTGCCTTCGTCCCCTTCGGCTTCGCTACCGCCGGGCTGCTCCGCGGCCGCTCACGGCTCTGGACCCTGGCGCGGGTGGTGGCCTGGGGCTTTCTGCTCAGCCTCGCCATCGAGCTGATGCAATTGATCATGGTGACCCGGGCTACGGACATCGACGATCTGATCTTCAACACGTTGGGAACCTTCCTCGGCGCTAGCGTGTTGCTCGTCTTCGCCCGTCCGGACCGGCCCAAGCCTTAATCCGCTACGGGCTCTCGACCATGAAGCGGTTCTTCCCGGCGCTCGCTGTCTTCCTCTTCAACCTGCTCACCGCGCCCTTTCTTGGGCAGGTCCGGGACACCTTGCTCGATGCCTTCGGGGAAGGCTTCGTTCGCTGGCTCAGCGCCTTGCTGGCCCTCGTACTGGTGCTGGTGGTGGGGGTCGGGCTGTGGCGTATCCGCGACCGCCGCAAGCTGCGATACGGCCTCCTGGCGCTGGTGGTGGGGCTCATCGCGCTGGAGACGCTGGTGGCCGGCAGCGGCATTCCGCGGGTGGACGTGGTGGAGAAGGTGCACTTCGTGCAGTACGGGCTCTTGGCGGCGGCCCTCCATTGGGCGCTGCTGCCGCGGCGCGACCTGTCCGGGCCGCTCTTGGCGATGCTCGGCATCACCGCCGCCGGCACCCTAGAGGAGTGGGTCCACTGGTGGTCGCCCCAGCGAGTCGGGGAGATGGGGGACGTTGGGCTCAACGTCTACGCCGGCTTCTGCGGCCTCCTCGCCGCCACCGCCTTCCTGCCTCCCGAAACCTTCCGCTGGCGTTTGCCTCCGCGGCGCCGAGCTCAGGTGGCGCGCTGGGCGGTGCCGGTGGTGGTGCTGCTGGCGGGCTTTTACCACGCGGCCCACGTGGGCTACGAGATCGTGGATCCGGAGGTTGGACGCTTCCTCTCGTGGCACAGCGAGGCGGAGCTGGCGGAGGCGGTGGAGGAGCGCCGGCTGCGCTGGGCGGTGGAAGAGCCGGGGGGCGATCCATGGGAGCGGGAGGATCGCTACCGCACCGAGGGCGGCTGGCACGTCAGTCACCGCAACGCCTCCATGGCGGCGGGCAAGGCGCGGGTGGCTTGGGTGGAGAATCGAATCCTGGAGAAGTACTTCGACCCGTTCCTCGATCAGCGTCCGAGCCGCGGCGAGGGAACCCACCGCTGGTCCGAGGAGCAACGCGCCGAGGTGGCCGAGGCCGCCGGCAACACCGGCCCGGCTCCGGGCTACGTCAGCCCCGTGCTGCGCGGCCGGGTTCGCCCCCGACCCACCGCCGGCACCCTCTGGGCTCTGGCGGGCACGCTGGCGCTAGCGCTGGCCTTCTTCGGCTGGCGTGAATTTCTCCGGGAAGAAAAGCTGACTACAGGTTGAGAGAGCGGCTGAGAGGGGAGGGGAGTGGCTCCTCGGGAGGGACTTGAACCCCCAACCAATCGGTTAACAGCCGACCGCTCTACCATTGAGCTACCGAGGATCGAGACTTGTGGGTCCGGGCGGAGGCCCGGGTGGCTCCGGGCAGAACCCGGAGCCGTGAATTCTAGGGCGCGCTCTGCCGCCTTGTCAACACGGGCTCCTCAACAGAGGCACCCTAGCCGAGAGGGCTGCAGAGGATGCTCTAGGCCGAGTCCAGGAACGGCCGCAGCTTGAGGGAGCGGCTGGGGTGGCGCAGCTTGCGCAGCGCCTTGGACTCGATCTGGCGGATCCGCTCGCGGGTGACGTTGAACGAGCGTCCCACCTCTTCCAGGGTGTGCTCCGAGCCCTCGCCGACGCCGAAGCGCATCTTCAGCACCAGCTCCTCCCGCGGTGTCAGGGATTTGAGCACGCCGCGGGTCTGGTCCTTGAGGTTGGAGAAGATCACCGACTCGATGGGGGAGACGGCGTTCTTGTCCTCGATGAAGTCTCCCAGGTGGGAGTCCTCTTCCTCGCCGATGGGCGTTTCCAGGGAGATGGGCTCCTGAGCGATCTTCATGATCTTGCGCACCTTGGAGGCGGGCAGGTCCATGCGCTCGCCGATCTCCTCGGCGGTGGGCTCGCGGCCCAGCTCCTGCACCAGCGAACGGCTGGTGCGAGTGAGCTTGTTGATGGTCTCTATCATGTGCACCGGGATGCGGATGGTGCGGGCCTGGTCCGCGATGGCGCGGGTGATGGCCTGCCGGATCCACCAGGTGGCATAGGTCGAGAATTTGTAGCCGCGGCGGTACTCGAACTTCTCCACCGCCTTCATCAGGCCGATATTGCCTTCCTGGATCAGGTCCAGGAACTGCAGGCCGCGGTTGGTGTACTTCTTGGCGATGGACACCACCAGCCGCAGATTGGCGACGATGAGCTCTTCCTTGGCTCGCTCGCACAGCGCCTCGCCCTGACGGATCTTGTCGATGGTCTTGTTGACCTGGGCGTGGGTGGTGCCGTAGCGCTCCTCGAGCTCCCGTAGCTTGCCGCGGTACTTCTCGATGCGCCGGCGGTGCAGAGCCTGAAGCTCCTCGTTCTTCTCGTGGCGCAGCGAGCCCTGGGCTCGGCGAATGTCCTTCTCGTAACGCGAGAACTGGCGGTCGATGTCCTTGAGGAAATCCACCAGCCGGTTGCGGGTCTGGACGCTGAAGTCGATGGTCCGGATGTCTTTGGCGATCTTGGCCAGCAGGCGGTCGATCTCGCGATCGATCTCCTGGAATTTCGGACCTTCCTTCTTCTGGCGCTTCTGGCGCTTGCGCAGATCTTGGATCGACTGGTCGTTCTCGGCGATCTGCTCGAAGATGCGCAGGTTCTTCTTGATTCGCTCCGCCGCCTTGGGATCCAACGGCTCGTCGGAGTCGGCGGCCATGAGCTCTTGGAGCACGCCCTTGTCCTTCTGCGCCAGCTCGTTGAGACGCAGCAGCTCGCGCAGGACCAGGGTGTTCTCGCACAGGGCTTCGTAGATCAGCCACTCGCCCTTTTCAATGCGCTGGGCGATCTCCACCTCACCCTCACGGTCGAGGAGGGGGACCGTACCCATCTCGCGCAAGTACATGCGCACGGGATCGTTGGTCTTCTCGTGGGCGCTGAGGGCGTAGTCCGGGGTATCGTCGTCCTTCTTCTCGAACTCGCCCCCGACGGTCTCGTTCTCTTCCCGGTTCTGATAGCGCTCGGGACGATCGATCACGTCGATGCCGAGTTCGGAGAAACGGATGTAGACACCGTCGAGCTCGTCGGGCAGCGCCACCACCTCCTCCGGCAGCATCTCGTAGATCTCGTCGTAGAGAAGGTAGCCCTTCTCCTTGCCGAGGTCGATGAGCTGCTTGACCGCGGAGTATTTCTCTTCGATGGGGGTTACCTTCGTGGAGGCCAAAGTCTTACCTCGCCTTCACCGGGGGCCGGAATCGGTCGTTCCATTGCCCGGATTACCATTTCTTCTTCTAGATACGTTGCGGACGGCGACTGTTTTCGGGACGGAAAGAAGAAAATCTTTTGCCGGCCGCTCGTCCTCGGCGGCTCCTGGTGCTGAGCTGGTGATGGCAGCTCGTGCCTCTGCTCAAAAATTCGGACAGACCAAAGGCTGGCCGCGCCAGAAGCGGACCAGCGGACAGTTGTAGCACAAGCATAACTTGAGGGTCAACGAGAGCCAAAGGTCCTTCCTTCTCCAGAGACCTTCGCGACACGAAGCCGCCAACCTATATTAAGAGTGCATTCGAGGCCGAAAAAATTCCCCTTTGGGCAAAGATTCTCGCTTCCGGCACCTTGGGAGCTTCGGCGGCGGGGGCTTGGGACCAGGGCATCAGGCGCTTCGAGGGCCGCCTCGAGAACCCTTATGCAGACGCCGGCTGATCTCCTGTTTGAGCTCCACCAGCCGTAGGACCTCCTCCACCTCGCCGCGCTCGTCGGCCTGGCGAATGCCCACCGCCAGCTGTTGCAGCTGTTGGCGGTCGTGGCGCTCACGGAGCTGGGCGAGCATCTCCGGCAGCCGGAAGCGGGAAGTGTCGGTGCCGTCGCCGAGGATCCAGGCCAGATGCTCCAGCTCGGCGCCGGCAACGGGGAGCGCCCGGCGCAGCCGGTCCGCGTCCGGCGCGGCACCGGTGTCTCGATAGGCTTCCCGGTAGGCCTTGAACAGCCGCCGGCAGCGTCCGTCCAGGAAAGCCGCCTCCGGCGGCAGCAGTTCCTCCTCGGGAACCCCGCCGGGGTCGCTGAGCAGCACCGCCAGCACCCACTCTTCGTGGCTGCGGGTAAGCCGCTCCTGGCGTCGTGACTCGCCCGGGTCCTCGTTGTCGGGGCCCGCCGGTCCCTCGGGCCCTCCTCGCCGGCGATTTCGCTGGCCGCGCCATAGGAGCTCCTCGGGGATCTCCAGGCGCTGTGCGGCGATGCGGCCGTAGCCCAGCCGTACGATGGGGTCGGGGATGGGGGAGAGCAGCTGGCGCACTTCCTCGGCGGCTTCGGCCCGCTCTTGGGGGGAGAAGCGTTGGCCCTGGGGCACCAGCCGGTCCAGCTCGAGATGGACGGCGTCGGGAGCTGATTCCAGCGCCTCCCGGACCGCTTCCGGTCCTTCTTCGAGGCGTAGCGAGTCGGGATCGTGGCCGGCGGCCAGCCGCGCCCGGCGGACCGTCAAGCCCACCCCCAAGAGCAGCGGCAGCGCCCGCCGTGCCGCCGCCTCGCCGGCGTCGTCGCCGTCGTAGGCGATGATCACCTGATCGCAGAAGCGGGCCAGGAGCTTGGACTGCTCTGCGGTCAGGGAGGTGCCCATGCTCGCCACTGCCCCAGGGAAGCCGCTGGCGACGGTGCCCAGGACGTCGAAATAGCCCTCGGTGAGCACGGCGACGCCGCGGTCCCGCATTTCCCGCTTGCCCTCCGACAGGCCGTAGAGCAGGCGGCTTTTGTGGAATTGGGCGGTCTCGGAGGTGTTGATGTACTTGGCCCGGTCCTCTCCGAGGGTGCGGCCACCGAAGCCCACCAGCCGGCCGCTGGGGTTGCGGATGGGGAAGATCAGGCGGTTGCGGAAGCGGTCGTAGGGCCGGTCGGAGCGGTCGGAGGTGGTGATCAGGCCGGCGGCTTCGAGATCTTTGGTGGGAATCCGCCGGGACAACGCCTCCAGCAGCTGACGCCAATCGTCGGGGGCGTAGCCGAGGCCGAATTCCTCCGCCAGCTCCGCCGGCATCTGGCGCTCTTCGAGGTAGCGGCGGGCGAAGGGAGAGCGCTTCAGCTGGTCGCGAAAGAACTCCTCCGCCGCCTCCAGCGCCGGCCGCAGATCCGGTTCCCGGGGGCCTTCGGAGCTGCGGGCGCGGCGGGAGGGCAGAGGAATGCCGTATTTCTGCGCCAGGCTTTCGATGGCGGCGGGAAAGTCGTCGCCGCTGGTGAGCATGTGCAGCCGGATGGCGTCGCCGCCGGCGCCGCAGCCAAAGCAGTAGAAGAGTCCTTTGGAGGGGTCGACGCTGAACGACGGCGTCTTTTCCTTGTGCAGCGGGCAGAGCCCCTTGTAGCGATGCCCGGCCTTGCTCAGCCGCGTGTGCTCGGAGGCGATGGAGACGATGTCGATGGTGTCCCGCACCGCCTGCACCAGCTGGGGGTTGAGGTCGATGTTGCCCAGGCTCATGGTGCTGCTCTAACTTCCCAACGCCACCACGGTGGCGCCATCGCCGCCTTCGTTGGGGGCGCCGGCGCGGAGGTTGCGCACCGCTGGGTGTTGGCGCAGGTGCTCCCGCACCGCCCGGCGCAGGCGGCCGGAGCCGTGGCCGTGGACGACCCGAACTTCGCCGCGGCCGGCGAGGAGCGCCTGGTCCAGGTAGACGTCGAGGCGATCCAGGGCCGGCTCCACTCGCTCGCCGATGAGCATCAGCTCGGGCTCCACTGAGGCGTCGGGCGTGCTCAAGCCGGAGCTTCTGGCGGCCTGGCGACTCTTTCGGGGGCGCTTGGGGCCTTCCTGGGCCGCGACGGTGACCAACTCGTCTTCCTTGCAACGCACCCGCTTGCCCTGCACCGAGACCTCCGCCCGGCCGCGGTCGAGCTTCTCCAGCCGCCCTTCCCAGCCCAGCAAGCGGTGGCGAACGGTGGCGCCGGGTTCCATGGGGCCGCCCTCCCCGGCGTCTTCCAGCTCCGGAGCTTGAAAGTCGGGAGCTTCCCGAAAGAGCTTCCCCAAGGCGTCGGCTTCAGCCTTTTTGCTGCGTCCCGCTTCGAGCTTCGAGCGCATCGCCGCCACTTCGTCGCGGAGCTTTTGGGCGGTGCGCTGGCGGAAGTCCTCGAGCTCGCGCTGCATGCGCTTGGAGAGAGTGCGGCGCTCCTGGCGCAGCTCTTGCTCTTCCTCGCTCAGGCGCTGGCGCAATTTGGCGGCGTCGGTCACCTCCTCCTCGAGCCGCTGGCGCGACTCGGTGAGCTCCTGGCGCAGGGCTTCGACCTCGGAGAGCAGCCGCCGCAGGTCGCGGTGCTCGGAGCCCAGCCGGGCCTCGGCGCGGTCCAGCCAGGCCGCCGGCAGGCCCAGGCGGCGGGCCAGACGCAGGGCTTCGCTGCCCCCCGGCGGGCCCGGTTGGAGGTGGAAGGTGGGCTCGCCGGTCTCCGCGTTCATCTCCATGGCGGCGCAGGCCGCGCCGTCCATCTCCATGGCGGCGGCGGCGACCTGGACCAGATGGCTGGTGATGAGGCACGGGCTGCCCCGTTCCAGCAGCGCCTCCACCAGAGAGATGGCCAGGGCCGAGCCCTCCTCCGGGTCGGTGCCCGAGCCCAGCTCGTCGAGGAGCACCAGGGTGTCGTCGTTCGCCTGCTCCCACACTTCCTTCAGGCGCAACAGCCGGCCGCTGAAGGTCGAGCGGTCGGTGAGCAGATCCTGGTCGTCGCCCACGGTGGCGATGACGCCGGCGAGAAACGGCAGGCGGGTGCCCCTGGCCGCTGGAACCGGCAGGCCGCAGAGGGCGGAGAGGGTAAGGAGGCCGAGGGTCTTGAGGGCCACGGTTTTGCCGCCGGCGTTGGGGCCGGTGACCACCAGCAGTCGCTTGTCGGGGTCCAGTTCCAGATCCAGGGGCACCACCGCCTTGCCGTGGCCGGGCTGGCCCAAGGCCTCTCGGCGTAGATCCTGGAGCGACGGGTCGAGGAGCGGGTGGCGGGCCTCGACCAGGCGCAGCTGACGGCTCGGTGCCGGCTCCGCCAGCCGGCCGTCGGTGAGGTCGGCATAGCGTGCCGCAGCCTGCTGCAGATCGAGCTCAGCGAGGAGCTCGGCGTATTTCCACAGATCCGGCAGCGCTTCCCGGGCGGAGGCCACCAGCTCGGCGAGGATGCGTAGGCGCTCCGCCTCTTCATCCTCCGTCGCCTGCTGCAGCCGGTTGTTGGACTCCACCACCGCCAGGGGCTCGAAGTAAAAGCTCTTGCCGGTGCCCGACCGGCCGTGGGTGAGGCCTTGAAGGCGTCCTTTGGAACCCGACCCCAAGGTCAGCACAAGACGCCCGCCGCGCATGGGGATGGTGTCGTCGCCGAGGTCGTCTTTATGCTCCTGGAGGTAGCCGCGAAGCTCGTTGTACAGGCCGTCCCGCACCGAGCGAATCTGGCCCCGCAGCCGCACCAGCTCCGGCGAGGCGTCGGGCCGCACCTCGCCCCGGCGGTCCAGGGCACGGCGGATGCGCCGCTCCAGGGGTTCCAGGTCGACCATCTCGGACACCGCCTCCGCCAGTGTCGGGCACGGGGGGTCGGCGCTGCGGATCTTTGATCGAGCTTCGCGTACGGCGGAGAGAAGGGTCGCCAGGCGGTTGAGCTCCCGGCCGGTGACCGGCGGCCGGCCGGTGTCCAGCCGTTCCAGCACCGGCTCCAGATCTTCCTCGAAGGACGGGATGAGGCGCCCCTGGGCCAGGAGCTGGACGCATTCCTGGTAGATCTTGCGCCGTTCTGCCAGCTCCTCCGGGGAGGTGGCGGGAGTCAGACCGAGGATGCGCTGCCGGCCGAGGTCGGAGGCCGCCAGGGTGCTGAGGACGGCGAGGAGAGAAGGCAGCTCCAGAGCCGTCAGGGTTGGTCCGGAGAAGGCGCCGGTGGCGTGGGTGGGAGCAGCTAGGGGCATGGGAGCAAGTCTACTCGCGAATCGATGAGCTGACGAGAAGCCTCCCAAATGCAGCGCGGGAGCCGGCGAACCGGCTCCCGCGAATAGAAACTGCGGAACCGAAACCCGGAATGCTCCGAGCCTCGGATTCAGGTCAAGGCTGGTGTCTCAGGCGAGTCCCGCGCGACGGTCCTCCGCGAGTTTGCGAAGAGCCTTCTTGCGAGCCTGCATGGCCTTACGCTTACGCTTGACCGACGGCTTCTCGAAGTGCTGACGCTTGCGCAGCTCCGTCAGGATACCGGCCTTTTCGACCTTCCGCTTGAAGCGACGGAGAGCGTTCTCGAAGCTTTCGTCGTCGCGTACTTGAACCACAGGCACTGGAATTCACCTCACTTTACGGACAAGATTGCGCGGTGCGAAAGCAGTCGCTTTGCACAGCGCTCCCACCAGTTTGCTTCAGCGCCCGCCGGAAGTCAAGTGACACCCGGGCTTGGATCAGCCTTCGCCCTCGCCACCCTCTTCTTCGTTGGGGTTGGGCACGGCGTTGTAATCGGTCTTGTAGACCACCAGCTGACCCTTCTTCTCGTTGAAGAAAACGCCAGCGGCTCCGCCGCCGTCCTTCGGGTAGAACCAGGCGATGACGCCGCGGTCGTCGTATTCCTTGACGTTGCGCAGGTTGACCGGGCCCAGAGCCTCGCGGATCTCGTCCTCGGTCATGCCCTTCTTGGCAGCGGCGAAGCGCTCCTCGGTCATGTAGCGGAAGTTGCGTGCCTGCTCCAGCTCGGCCTGCAGCCCTTCGTGGTTCGGGGCCAGGGGCACCAGAGATTCGAGAATGCTGATGGCGCGACGGTAGTCACCGCCGCTCTGGACCCACTGCTGGGCGAGGAGGATGTCCTCTTCCACCTTCAGGTTGATGGCCCGCTGCTGGTGCTCGCTGTAGGGCTCGTCGGCCACCGGCGGATCCTCGTTGATGAACTCGACGATCTTGCCCGCCAGCTCTTCTGCCTCGGTTTCGATCTCTTCCTTCAGCTCGTCCGCCTGGGCCTGGAGCTCTTCCTCGCTCAGAGGCTCTTCACCCTCGGCGGTTTCGCCCTCGGCGGGTTCCGGGGTCTCACCCTCGGCCGCTTCCGGCTCCTGAATTTCGGCCAGCAAGTCATGATACTCAGCCCGCTTGGCGTCGAGGGCCTCTTTGGCTTCCTCGATGCTCACCAGGGCGGCCTCGCGCTCCGCCTCCATTTGGGCCTGGATGGCGGCTTGATCTTCGCCGCACGCGAAGGCGGTGCCGAGCACCAACAGGGCGCAGGGGATCAACGATTTGCGGAATGGGCGACTCATCTTCGGCCTCCTGAGCTGTCTTCTTGAACTAGATGACATGAGGACGTCTGCGACGTCGACGGGGATCCCATGAAAGCTACCACAGCGCTGGCAGAGCAGCAAAAGCCCCCGGGGCGGGACCTGCGCCGGAGTCCGGACGTCGGCCCTGGGAGGGTGCAAAGGGCCGATTTCCGGGACCTTGGAGGGCCGTGTCAGCTTGACACCCCCAGGAGGTAGAAAAATATAATCGTTACTCTTCAGGGATTTTCCTGCACATTCAGCGCTCGCTGAGGGGAACCGATGGCCATCGACGAAAAGATCCAGCAGTTGGACGAACATGTTGCGCGCCTAGTCAAAGAGGCATTACGAGGCCTCCAGGACGAGGTGGGCCGGAAGGTTGGCGAGCAAGTCTCTCAGCAAGTAGCGGAGGCGAGTGACCGCCTCCCCGGCTCGTTGTCGGTCTCCGGGCAGATCGCTCCCTTGGTGGAAGAGGCTCGAAGCGAGGCTCGGGGTGGAGCCCTCGGTGAGCTGGTGCGCTCCCTGGCGCCCATCGACCGCGCCAAGAGCCAGGCGGAGGTGCTCTCCCAGCTGCTCGAGCAGGGTGCGGACTTTGCTTCCCGCATCATCATCTTCCTGATCCGTGAGGATCGTGCCGTGGCCTGGCAGAGCCAGGGCTTCGGAGAGGCCGCCGAGGCGGTGGGGGAGCTGACGCTGGAGTACCGGGAGGACGGCCCCTGGCAGCGCATGTCCCAGGGCAAGGCCGCCGTCGGCCTCACCGCCGGCGACTGCGGCCGGGTGTGCAGCAAGGTGGACAGCCCGCTGCCTAGCCGTGGCGTGCTGGTGCCGCTGGTGCTGCGCGACCAGGTGGCGGCGGCGATTTATGCTGACACCCTGCCCGGCGGTTCCGGCCTGGTGCCCGAAGCGCTGCAGATTTTGACCTACGTCTCCGCTCTGGCCATCGAGACCCTGCCCTATCGCAGCCGGGAGTTCACCCCGACCCTGCACATGCAAGACGACGCCGGCGCCGGCGTCGCAACGGCCTCGGCTCCACCAGCTGCGGAACCCTCGGTTCCAGAGCCGCCAGCCCCGCCCCCGCCTGCACCGCCAGCGGAGGCCGAAACCGAGCCCCAGCCGGCCGAAGAGGCCGCGACGGAAGAGGCCGTCGTTGAAGAAGCTGCTGCCGACGAGGAGGACGAGACCCTCGTAGGGGGACCCTCGCCGGATCGTCTAGCCGCCGTGACCGCCGACGAGGAGGCCCCAGTCGAGGAGGCCCCCATCGAGGAGGCCCCAGTCGAGGAGGTTCAGCCCGAAGAGCCGGAGGAAGAGTCTCCCTCGTGGCCCGCCACTGCCGAGGAGCCGGCGGTCGCCTCCGTGGAGGCCATCGAGCAGCCGGCTCTGGAAGAGGTCGAGGTCGAGGACACTCCGGAGATCGCCGAAGAAGCACCGGACGGCTCCTTGACCTGGGAAACGGCTGAGGCGGAAGACGAAGCGCCGCCCCTGGAGGCCGTGGCCGAGCCCGAAGGCGGCCCCTCTCTGGCCTGGGAGGAAGAGGACGCCGAGTCGGAAGATGAAGGCCTCTCCGACGTAGCTCCCATGCCGCCGGTGAGCGAAGTCGCCGGTCTGCAGACGGTGGAGTTCACGCCGGAAGCCACCGAGGAGGCGACGGAGGAGGCTAGCGAAGCCGCGCCGCCAGAGGGCGATTTCGATGCTGATGGCACCGTTTTGCTCGGGCGGGGCGAGCCTGCGGAAGCCCCATCCGTCGATACTTCCACTTCCGAGATCCAGCAGGTCGAGGAGGAAGAGTCCGCGGCGGAGGCTGAGCGCGATGGGGACGATACCCACCCCGGTGGTCCCGCGGCCCAGGCCCAGGACGGTGATTCGATGTTCCGTTCGCCGCCGGCGGAGGTGAAGGCGAATCAAGTGGCGCCGCCGGAGGACATCGACGGTCCCGGCTGGGCGTTCTCTCAGGCCCCCAAGCCCTCGGCGGCGGACGATGAGCTGCACGAGAAGGCCCGCCGTTTGGCGCGATTGCTGGTGAGCGAGATCAAGCTCTACAACGAGGAGCAGGTGGAAGAAGGGCGGCGCAACAAGAACATCTACGAACGCCTGAAGGAAGACATCGACCGCTCTCGGCAGATGTATGAGGATCGGGTCGACGAGCGGGTGCGCAACACCAACGACTACTTCTACCAAGAATTGGTGAGGACGCTGGCGGCGGGAGATTCTCAAGCGCTGGGAATTTGAGCGGCCACCGCCCAAGGGCGCGCCGTTCAGCCCAGCGCCGCCCCATCCAGCGGCGCCCAAGACGTTATCCACTGGCGCCCTGCCCGCTGGCATCCCGCCCACCGGTGCAACGCTCTGCGGCTTCCCTACGATAGATGTCCGGTCACTCCTTCGGCGGAGCTTTCTTCGCGTGTTTGTTGATCGCTGCGGCAGGCTTTCTCGCCTGCCAGGGGGCGGACCATCTGGCGCCGCCGGATCCCGCGGCGACCCAAGGCCCCATCCTGCTGATCACCGTCGACGCTCTGCGCGCCGACGCCGTCGGTGCGCTGGCCGAGACCGGCACTTCCGGTCCCGTGGCGGCGGGTCTCGACCTCACTCCGCATCTCGACGCCCTGGTGGCGGAGGCGGACTGGGCGGGAACCGCCATCGCCAGCTCCAGCGCTTCGATTCCCGCCACCGCTGGCCTGCTCACCGGCCTGACCCCGTGGCTGCACCAGGCCTTGCATCCGGAGCAACCCCGGTTGTCCTCCGCTGTGACCACGCTGGCGGAGGCCCTGCGGGAACGCGGCTACACCACCACCGCCTATGTCTCCGGCCATTGGTATCCCCAGGGTCTCGGTTACGAGCAGGGCTTCGATTACTACCGTGGCCTCAACCGCGGCGGTAAGGCCGCCGGGCACCTGGCCAGCCTCGAGCCCGGCCCTTCCTTCTTCTGGATCCACGTCGACGCTCCGAGCCCGCCTCTGCGCATCCGCGACCGCCTGCGGCCGCAGCTCGGTCCGCTGCCCGACGACCTGCCGAAGGAGCTCTCGGCGCTTCAGCTGGAGCTCTACCGCAGTCCCCGGGTGCAGCTGTCGGAGGATTGGCGCCAGCGGATCTTGGCTCTCTATCGAGGTGAGGTGGCGCTGCTGGATCTGCGGGTCCAGCGGTTGCTGCGGGGGCTGCGGGAAAGCGGTCAGTGGGATCGGTCCTTGGTGGCCGTGGTCTCGGCTCACGGGGAGGAAATCGGTGAGCACGGCCAGATGGGGCACGCCAACAATCTGATGCCGGAGAGCCTGCGGGTACCCATGATCCTCAAGCTGCCCAAGGGGTCTCCTCACACCCTTCGGCTGCAGCCCGGCGAGCCGGTGGCGGCGACGCGGTTGTGGGCGACTCTGGTGGAGCACGCCGGCGGCATGCCCGGTCCGTCGGTCGCTCCCAGCCTCTTTCACCAGGCTCCTCCCGGCGTACTGTCGGAGCTCTATCTGAGCGACGGTGCCAATCGGTTCTCCTGGCTCCAAGGAGACCTCCAGCTGCTGCGCACCGTGCGATTCGCCCGTGAGCCGGACTTTTACCGGGCTCGCCGGGCTCTCGCCGGCGGCCGCCTCCAGCGCCCCCTCGCCGAGCCCGCCGCCGAGCTCCTGGATCGCGTTTACCGCACTTTCCTGGTCACGCCACCGTTCTCCGGCGGCTCCGAGTCGACGGTGCGTCAGCGGCTGCTGCGGTGGGGTCCGGAGGGAGTCGAGGCGGTGCCCGACGAGGCTGCCCGCAACGCGCTGGCGGCGGAGCTGGAGCGCCGGTGGCGATCGTTCCAGGAAAGCGAGCAGCCGCCGGAACAAGTCCTGCGCCAGCGATCGCTCGCCTCTCCTCCCGCGCCCTGAAGGTTCTCTTCCGATGCCCCGCCGCGGGCCTTGCTGCAAGCCTGGCCGCGGCCTGCCCCTGGGGCGCTGCCGGTGCTATACTCTCAGGCTCCCGCAAGGGAGCTTTCAGGGTCCATAGCTCAGCGGTTAGAGCAACCGGCTCATAACCGGCAGGTCCCAGGTTCAAATCCTGGTGGACCCACTCTGGCAGAGGGTCTAAAGAAGGTGGTGCTCGACGAACAATCTACGCTCCGGGGCAGGTCGCAGGAGACGTGCACCGGTGCCGAGAACCCACCTGCAGCCCGCCTCCGCCCGCCCGTCTCTCATCCCGTTACCCCACCTCTTACTCGACTGGAGCCCACGAAATGAGTCAGCTCCTGGATCGGATTGTCGCGCTCCAGGGCGCCGTCGACGAGCTTGCCCAAGCCCAAGAACGTCTGTCGGGGATCCCGGATTGGATGCGCGAGCTGCACGACGAGCACTCCAGCCGCAAGGCCGAGATCGATGCTTTGGAAGAAGTCGCCGAGGAAGCCGCCCGCGAGCGCCGGGCGGCGGAAGGTGAGATCGAAGAGAATCAAACCAAGCTGCAGCGCTATCAAACCCAAATCAACCAGGTCACCACCCAACGCGAGTACGGAGCTCTGCTCCAGGAAATCGATGCCGCCAAGCGGCGCATCACCGAGCTCGAGGAGCAGGGATTGGCCAGCCTCGAGCAGCGGGAGAAGGCTCTCGAGGACCTCGAAGAGCAACGCGAGCAATTCCAAGAACTGGACGACCGCTACTCGCAAGAGCTGTCGAAATGGGAGGCGGAGAAGCCCGCGGTGCAGGCTCAGGCCGAAGCCCTGGAGAAGCAGATCGCGGAGCTGCGGCAAGAGATTCCGCGCCCCTATCTGGTGCAATACGACCGGGTTGCCGCGCGCCTCGGCGGCGATGCTCTGGCGCCCATCCAGCGTTTGGAGACCAACCGCAAGGGCCCTCAGGCTTGGCATTGTGGGCGCTGCAACTTCAACGTCCGCCCCCAGGTGGTGGTGGAAGTCCGGCGCAACAACACCCTGATGCTCTGTGACAGCTGCAAGCGCATCCTCTACGTGCCACCGGAGGTCGAGGAAGAAGAACAGGGCTGAGCTCCCCAGATCCTGCTCCCCAGATCCCGATCCCTAGGTCGCCGAAGCCCCATCGAAGGGAGCCGAGCCTAGGTTTCGGGCTCTAGGGTTTGGGGCTAGTCATCTCCTGCCCTTGGACCCATTATGCAAACCCCCGAAACCATCCCTCAGCGCCTGGCCGCCATCGAAGAGCGCATCCTCCAGGCCTGCCAGCGCGCCGGTCGCCGTCGAGAAGAGGTGACCCTGGTCGGGGTGAGCAAGCTGCAGCCCCTGACCAAGCTTCAGGAAGCCTGGGAAGCGGGGTTGCGGGTCTTCGGAGAGAACCGCGTCCAGGAGGCCGAGGACAAGGTGCCGCACATGCCCGATGGGGTGGAGTGGCACCTCATCGGTCCGCTGCAGAGCAACAAGACCAAGCGGGCGGCGCAGCTCTTCCAGGTCGTGCATTCGGTGGACCGCCTGAAAATCGCCCGCCGGCTGGATCGGGACTTCGCAGCCCAGGAAGAGGAGGCCCGGCCAGAGGCCAAAGCGCGCCGCCTGCGCTGCTTCTTGGAGGTCAACCTGGGAGAGGAGGAGAGCAAGCACGGCTTTTCTCCCAGCGGGATCTTGGAGGCGGCTCCGCAGCTCCGGGAGTTCGAGCACCTGGAGATCGTCGGCCTGATGGCCATTCCGCCGCAGCCGGAGGAGGGTTCCTCGGACCCTGACGCCCCAGACCCTGAGGCCCAGGCCCGGGGCTGGTTCCGGCGCCTCGCGGAGCTGCGCGACCAGCTGCTGGCAGAGCCGGGCTGGGAGAAGTGCCCGGGCTGGTTGTCCATGGGCATGAGCGCCGATTTCGAGATCGCCATCGAGGAAGGGGCGACCCACGTGCGGGTGGGTACTGCGCTGTTCGGTCCCCGTCCCGCCGCCAGCCCCGAAAGCGGCTTGTGACTTCGCCGCCCGGTCTGCCGTCCAGCGCGCCCCCCGGCTTGGGGCGACTCTTTCCCGGCCCCGCCGCCGGTCTGCTCTCCGAGCCGGCCAACCCTCTGGTGGTGGCGAGGATTCTCGAGGAAGGGGAAGAGGCGGATCTCCGCTGGCTGACGCAAACCCTGGACGAGACCGAGCTTCGTCGCTGGCTCGAAACCCGCGGCGGTCGCCAGCTCTCCCCCCGCAGCCGGCGGTTCTGGCAGCTGGTGCTGGGCGCGGCCCCGAGCCCGGCTGCGGAGCTGGAGGAAGCGCTGTGGAATCTCTGACCCCGAAGCATCGATGAACCCGGACTTCCCAATGCCAGAAATCGCCTATCCCGACGAGACCTTAGAGCGGCGTTTGGAGATCCTCGCCGGCCGAGCCTGGGCCCAGGATGTCTATCTCGCCGGTACCGCCGCCCTTTCCCTCTATCTGGGCCATCGCGAGCCGCGCAGTCTCGACCTGATGGCGGCGGGCAATCGGCTGACGCCCCAGAAGCGCCGCGATCTGCTGGGAGACCTCTTGGAGCTGGACGCCGGCACTCGGGTGGAAACCGCCCGCAACGGCTACCTCTACGCTCGTCTCGGCGACGGGACCGGGTTGAAAGTCTTTTACTACCCCTACCCCCTCATCGACCCGGAGCGCTTCTACGGCGGCCTCGCCGTGGCCTCGTCGGTGGATTTGGGCTTGATGAAGATCGCGGCGATCATCAGCCGCGGCACTCGCCGGGATTTCACCGACCTCTATCTGTTGTGCCAGCGGGTCCCTCTGGGGCATCTGCTGGAGCGCTCGCCGGATAAATTCGGCCACGTGCGGGACTTTCCGCTGCAGGCTTTGAAGGGACTGGCGGATCTTGAGCTGGCCCGCGGAGAAGCGGCGTCGCCCACCGTCGGCGAGGCGCCGGAGTGGTCGGCGGTGGAGTCCTGGATTCAGCAGCAGGTGCGGGATTTGGGGCGCGCCAAGGTAGGGCTCGAGCCCCCCAACAAGCCGTGACGGGCAAGGAGTGACCAGCATGAAGACCAAAGACCTTCTGATCCACAACCTCTCCGAGGTCGCCACCCCCCACGGCAACGAGCCCCTCGTCGCCGGCGAGCAGGGTGCGGTGGAGCGTTTGGCCGGTGCCGAGGTGCTGTGCCGGGACGGCCGTATCGCCTTCGTCGGCTCACCGGAGGAGCGGAAGGAGCGCTTTGGCGACCTGCCGGAGGCGCAGCGCCTCGACGGTGGCGGCGGTACTCTGGTGCCCGGCTGGGTGGATTGTCACACTCACCTTCCCTGGGCCGGGAGCCGCGAGCACGAGCTGCGAGCGCGTCTCGGCGGTGCGACGTATCAGGAAATCGCCGCCGCCGGGGGCGGTATTCTGTCCACCGTCGCTGCCACCCGCGAGGCCGACGAAGAAGAGCTGGTGGCCAACACCCGACGCCGGCTGGACCGCATGATGCGCTATGGCACCACCACCGCTGAGGCCAAGAGCGGCTACGGGCTGGACCTGGAGACCGAGCTCAAGCAGCTGCGGGCGATTCAGCGCGCGGCGGCGGAGCACCCCATGGACGTGGTGCCCACCTTGCTGGCGGCCCACGAATTTCCTCCGGAGCACCGCGAGGACCGCGAGACCTACGTGCGCAAAGTGTGCGAGGAGATCACGCCGGCAGCGGCGGAGGCGGGGCTGGCCCGATTCTGCGATGTCTTCTGCGAACGCGGGGTCTACGAGGTGGACGATGCCCGGCGGGTGCTCGAGGCGGGCAAGCGCTACGGCCTCACGCCGCGGCTCCACGCCGATGAATTCGTCGATTCCGGCGGCGCGGAGTTGGCGGCGGAGCTGGGCGCCGCTTCCGCCGATCACGTGGTGGCGGTGTCCCAGCGCGGCATCGAGGCCATGGCCGCCGCCGGAGTGGCGGCGGTGCTGCTCCCCGGCGTCAGCTTCTTCCTGCGCAAGACCGACTTCGCTCCGGCCCGCCGCCTGGTGGCGGAAGGAGTGCCGGTGGTCCTGGCCACGGACTGCAATCCGGGCTCGAGCCACACCGAGTCCATGCCCATGATCCTCTGGCTGGGGATCTTCCGCCTCGATCTATCGGTGGACGAATGCCTCACCGCCGCCACCCTCAACGCCGCCTGTGTGCTCGGCCTGGGGGATCAGGTGGGCAGCCTCGACGAGGGCAAGAGCGCCGACGCAGTGCTCCTCGAAGGCCCCAACCTCGACCACCTGGCCTACCATTTCGGGGTGGATCCGGTGGTGGCGGTGGTCAAGGCCGGGGAAGTGGTTCACCAGCGCTGAGGGGTTTTAACCTTCCAGCGGCGGGTAGACCGGCTTGATGTCCACCGGCACGTTGTCCAGTCGTCCCACCAGATTGCGCAGGGCGTCGCTGGCGATGCCGTAGCGGTCGAGGAAGGCCTTGGTGCCCTCGTAGTCGCCCGTCGCCTGCAGCATCAGCATCTCCGCCAGGAGCTTTTCGATGGCCGCCGGGAAGGCCTCCGACACCGCCGCTAGCCGTCCCTCCTCGTCGAGTCGGAGGGCGCCCTCTTCGAGCAGATAGTTGAGCTGGGCCACGGTGCCCTGGCCGTGGGCCTCGTCGAGGCCGAAGCGGGCGGAGCGGATCAGGCCGGCTACATAGGTGGGCTCCAGGGTGTCGCGGAGCTCCGCCGGCATCACGCCGTCGTCGATGAGGGCGAGGATGTTGTAGATCCCCATGACGTCGGCCTTGGCCTCCTCGAGGGTGGAGTAGAGCTCCTTGAGCTCCAGGCGCACCTCGGTCTCCCGGCCGTCGAGGACGATCTTGCCCGGCCCCAGGCCGTGGGAGAGCTCGTGGTGCAGCACCTCGTCCCGGAAGGCGTCGAAGGATAGCCGGCTGGCGTCCTCCGGAGCCAGCACCTGCTCGGCGATGGGCACCAGGATCTGGTCATATTTGGCCTGCATGATGTTGCGCAGCAGGACCTTCTTGGAGCCCTTGGCTTCGCGCACCCGCTCGTCGTTGGGCAGGTTGTAGGCGATGGTCTGAACGCCGGCCTTGGTATCGCCGCCGCTGAACACCAGGTCCACCACTCGGATCGGGCTCTCGGAGCCGCGGTTGAGATTCTTGTGCTCGTCGGCGATGGGCAGGTTGCGCTCCAGCCACGGCAGCTTGGCCTTGTATTGATCGAGGGCCGCCGACTCCTCCGGCAAGGCCACGGTGACGAAGGCCTCGAAGGCGGCCTTGTAGCCGAAGAGCTCGTCCTCATACGTCTCGTACGGGCCGATGGTCACTTCCACCGGGGCGTCCAAGTCCATCCAGGCGAGATCGCTCTCGTAGTAATCGTCGGTGCCGAAGGCGACCGCCCGCAGCTCGAGGAAGCGCGCCAGGCTCTCGTTGGTGGTGGTCTGGGCGGCGCGGCGCAGCAGCTCGGCAGCGGGTTGGAGGAACTCCTTATAGGCCTCGGCGTAGGGTACCGCCACCAAGCCTCCGTCCGGTCCCCGGCGAATCAGGGTGAAGAGGGACTCGAAGCTCTCCCGGTCCTCGGGGTTCTGTGCCAGCCACTGCTCCATGTCCGCGGCGCTCATATCCTCCGGGTAGTAGCCGGCGCCGGAGGGATGGGACCGATCGCCGATGAATGGTTCGCGTTCCGCTAGCCGGTCCCAGGGTCCGAAGTTGATGGCGAAATATTTTTCCGCGGCCTCGGCTTCGGGGCCGCTCCAGGAGGCCATGGCGTCCCGCATCTGTGGATTCCCGGCCCATGCCTGGCGCAGGAAGATGCGGTCCATGTGGTGGGCGGCGTCGATGAGCAGTCCCAGCACCTGTCGATCTTCGTCCGAAAGGGCGGAGAGGTCGGCCTTGAGCTCCGCCGGGGCGAATTGGGCGAGACGGCTTTCGATGTCGTTGGCGATGGGTGGCATCTGGCCGTTCTCTTCGGCGAGCTCGGTGGTCGGTGGAGGACTGGCACAGGAGGCCAGTAGAACGACGAAGGCAATCAAGAGACGAAGCATCAAATCCTCCTTCAGGCGCTGATGGGGGGGCGCCGGCGGGGGGCCGAGGGTCAGGGACTATTGCTGGGCGCGCTCTCTTCAGCTCTCAACACCTGGGCGCGCGTTGCCAGGCGCAAGAGAGTTTCTCCTTCCAACAGCTTATACCCCTGAGAGGAAACGACGAAGCGCGTCTCCAAGGGAATTCGCCAATTCTTCCGCGCCAGCTCCGCGCGGAGCGACGGCGCCAAATCCTCCGGCCGCCAGCGCCAAATCTCGATCAACAGCTGGTCGGTGGTAGCCGCTCCTCCGCCGCCCGCCAGCCGGGTATTCCAGCCGGGTGCGGGCTGATACTCCTGAGAGATATGGCTGGGGGCGCCGAGCAGGAGATAGGAGCGTCCCTGGGGTGTCAGGCTGCCACGCTGCTCGCCGGTGAAGAGGGTATCCGCCTCGTGCACCCGCCGCCGAAAGTCGTCGCGGGCAGGGTTGCCGGCTTCGGTGGGAGCGGGGTCCCGGCGTCTCCAGAAAGCGTCGATGAACTTCGCCCACTCGCTGGCGGACCGCAGGCGCCGAACCTGGCGCTGCTCCGACGGCAGCAGCAGCCAGCGGGTCGGGCCACGGGCCCAGCTCTCGTCGTAGACCTCTTCGCTGAGCAGCTCGCCAGCGTTGCTTTGGAGCGCTTGGGCTGCGAAGCCGGGAAGCAGCCCCACCAGGAGCAACAAGACGCTCCAATTCCAGCACCGAGTGCGGCCGCCGGCCCAGAAACGGCGGTGGGAGGGAGCTCCGAGCAAGGGCTGGGTGATGAGCACCGGTTCTTGAGCGGGGGTGGAGGGCACGGGATGGAGTTGGAAAATGGGTCCGTCGGCGGAGCCCTCGTTGCCAGAGCCCGCCGTGTTCGCAGGGAGGCCGGTGCTTCGCGACTCGGTCAGTGAACGTTGCCGGCCCCCGGCGGTTCGTCGGCTTCCTGCACCGGTCCGTGGGCCTCTTCATATCGCTGCAGCGTGCTTCCCAGCACCTTGAGAATGCGCTTGAGGTGGCCGGGGCTGGTCACCACCCGCGCGGTCACCACTCCTTGGGGCGGCACCAGGTTGATGAAATCGAGGATGAACTCTTCTCGGGTATGGGTAACGCGGAGGAGGTTGGAGTAACGGCCACCGAGCTCTTCGTCGGTGATCTTGATGTTGATTCTCTGCTGCTGATCGGCCATGGAACTCCTCATCGGTCTGCGCCGGCGAAATGAAAAAGCCGACGGTGCCGAGGGTGGTTGGACGGGGTTTGCCAACCCCATGCTATCTCATTCGCTCGTGCCCTCCCGGGAGGCCGGCGGGTCTTCCTGCGAGACTTTGGATTCCTGCTGCACCAGCGCGCCGCCGGTGATCTCCCACCGGTGGCGGGGAAAGTACAGCCCGACACCGCGGCGCTCGCTGGTGACGGTGAAGGTGAGGGCACCGCGGCGATAGTCGTAGGGGGCGCCGTCCCGCGAGTGCACGGCCACATCCAGCAGGTATTCGCCGGGGCCCAGGCGTAGCGCTGGCAAGTGCACCCGCACCGTGGCGGATCCCTCGAAGCGTTCCGCGGCGAAACCCTCGAGGTCGGTGTTGGTGCCCCAGCACTCGATTCCCCGGGGGGTGTTGACGGCGATGCCGAAGACGAAATCGCTGAGTGGGCGCTGGGCGGTAGCCTCGATCTCCACTACCGCCGACGAGCCGGTTTCCAGGTGGTAGCGCTCTTCCCCCTGAGCGTCGAGCAGCCGAACGGCGGTGATCTCCGCCTCGCCGGACCCCCAGCGATCGCGTTCGTCTCGGCGCCGCTCCTGCTCTTCCTTCTCCTCCCGGTGGCCGCGCCCCTCTTCCTCCGCTACCGCCTGGCGGTAGGCGTCGATGATGCGGCGTGGGGAGCCCACTCCCTGGACTTTCCCTTTGTCGAGCCAGAGAACCCGGTCGCAGAGCCGCTCCACCAGATCGAGGCTGTGGCTGACGAAAAGCAGTGAACGCCCCTCCGCCAGGAATTCCTCGATGCGCCGGATGCAGCGGTGGGCGAACGCCTCGTCCCCCACGGCGAGCACCTCGTCCACCAGCAGCACCTCCGGATCGGTGTGCACGGCGATGGCGAAGCCCAGGCGCACGTACATGCCCGAGGAGTAATTCTTCACCGGCTCTTCCATGAACTCCGCCAGCCCGGAGAACTCGACGATGTCGTCGTAGCGCCGGGCGATCTCGTCGCGACTGAGGCCCAGCAGGGCGCCGTTGATGTAGACGTTCTCGCGTCCGGAGATCTCGGGATGGAAGCCGGCGCCGAGCTCGATGAGGGCGGCCACCCGGCCCTCCACCACCAGCTCTCCGGAGGACGGCCGCAGGATGCCCGCCACCATCTTGAGCAGCGTCGACTTGCCCGATCCGTTGCCCCCGATGACCCCGAAGGCCTCGCCCCGGGCGACGCTGAAGGAGACGTCCTGAAGCGCCGGGATCACCTCGTCGCTGCGCAGGCCGCGGGTAAGGCTGCGCTGGACGAGGGCGCTCTTGAGAGTGCGCAAATGAGCCCCGGGGGCCATCCGGCGGTAGTCCTTGGACAGCCCCTCGGCGCGAATCACCTCGCCGTTCACGTCGCCTCCCCTTGCGCCAACGTCACTCATGCCAGCTCCACTCATGCCAGTTCGACGAGGACGTCCCGCAGCCGCTCGAAGAGCCAAGTGCCGGCGGCCCAGAACGCCAGGCTCACCAGGACCATCTGCAGCCACAGCGACAGCTCGGGAACGGCGCCCTCGAAGAGCGTCGTCTGATAGGCCAGCACGTAGGGAGCGAAGGGGTTGAGCCGGACCACCCAGCGCAGCAGCTCGTTGGGTACGAACGATAGGGGATAGATGATGGGGGCCAGAAAGAAGAGGAGGGTGAGAGCGTTGGAGACCAGGTCCCTCACGTCCTTGAAGAGCACGTTGAGGGCGGCCAGGGCGAGGGAGATACCGGCCACCATGGGCAGGTGGATGGCGATCACCACCGGCAGCAGCAGGATGCCCCAACCGCCCACCGGATAGCCCATCAGGTGCCCCGCCAGGAGGGCGGCGAGGAGGATGGGCACTGCCAGCAGGAAATGCACCAGATTGGCCATCACCGCCACCAGCGGCGGCAGCTCCACCGGAAATACCGCCTTGCGGATCAGACCGGAGTTGGCCACCAACGAGACCGTGCCCTCGAGCAAGGAGCTGGCGACCCACAGCCAGGGGAAGAGGCCGGAGATGAGAAAGAGAGCATAGGGGTCCGGCCCGGTGCCCCGGCTGGGGGCGAGAATCAGACCGAAGACCAGGGTGTAAACCCCGGTGAGCATGAGCGGATTGACCAGCGACCAGAAGAAGCCCAGGGCGGAGCCTCGGTAGCGCGCCTTGAGCTCCCGCTGGGTGAGGGTGATGAGCAGGCCGCGGAAGCGGAGCACCCGTTGGGTGGCGGTGAGCATAGCGATAGCTGGTTGCTTCGGCGGCCTGGCTACAGAAGGCCCGTCGCCGAGGCGGGCCCTCCGGGATGACGGATTCTTACTGGTTTCGCAGCTGCTGCCGCCGGCGGCGCAGCTCTTCCATGCGCTCGCGCAGCTCTTCCTTCTGCTGCTCCACCCAATCGCTGTGGTCCACCAGCGTGCCATCCACCAGGAAGTAGACCCGGGGCCACTTCTGCACGTCACCCTTGTCGTCGAATTGCAGCGGACCGGTGACTCCCACCAGGCCGCGGATGCCGCGCATGCCCTTCCAGAAGCTACTGCCGCGGTCGCCGCCCTCCTGCATGGCGGAGAACATCACCAGCATCGCGTCGTAGCCGTGGGCCGCGTAGAGCCCGGGGGTCTCTCCGTGGGCCTCGCGATAGGACGCGACGAAGGGCGCCACCTCGGCATTGGTCTGGTCTTCCGGCGAATATTGCGGGTGGGTGACGAAGACGCCCTCGGCATCGCGGCCGGCGGCGGCGATGGCTTGGGAGGTGGCGAAGGCGGCGACGGTGAGAATCTTGCCGTCGTAGCCTTGCTCCTTGAGCTTCTGGATTGCCAGCACGATGCCGTCGGCGTAGTCGGCGACGTAGATGGCATCGGGGTTGAGGTTGATGGCGTGCTCGATGAGGGCGTCCAGGTCGGCAGTGTTGCGCGGGTAGACTAGGGCCTCCCCCAGGATTTCGCCGCCATTCTGGGCGAAGGAGTCGGTGAACACCGACTGGATGCCTTCGGCGTAGGGCGAGTCGGCGGCCAGGATCGCCGCCGTCTCGAGGTTGAGATTCTGGGCGGCGTATTGCCCCATCTTCGAGCCCTCGCGGGCGTCGGAAGGCCAGACGCGATAGAAGTTGCGAGAAATGCCGGTAAGGCCGGTGGCGGAAGCGGAGGGCGAGACCAACACGCGATTGTTGCGGTCGGCGACTTCCACCATGGACATGGCCTCGGGGGTGGTGATGCCGCCGATGACCGCCCGAACCCCTTCGCTGTACAGCTCTTCCGCTAGGTCATGGGCCCGTGCAGGGTCGCTTTCGCTATCGCGGATGTCCAACTGAATCTCCGCGGCTTCCTTGGGATTCTCGGCCTTGATGCGCTCCAGCGCGAGCTCGATGCCATTCTTGATCGGCTCGCCGTAGATCGCCGACTCGCCGGAGAGAGGCAATACGATGCCGAAGACGACGGCCTCCTGCTCACTGCAGGCCACCACCGAAAGCAGCACGGCCAACAGCAGCGCCACTATCGGTGCTACGACTCGTCCCCTGGTCCTCTTCATTTTCCGTCTCCCATAAAGCCTAAGCGCGAGATTTTACTACGTTTAGCTCCCCTTGGTTTGTAACCCACCCCCGGGGCTCTGTCAAGCGCGACCAGGCTTCGCGGAGGCTCGTGGAGGGCGCCTGCTGTAGACTCCGCCGGATGCTTTCCTGGAGCCCGACGGATCTACTACCCGGAGCTCTGCTCGTCCTCTTCGGGCTGCTCCTGGACCGTTTGCTGCGGCGCTGGTTCGACCCGCTGCCGGCATGGGTGTGGGCTTTCTTCGCCGTCTTGCTGGGGGTGCTCTACGGGCCGGTGCTGGTGGGCGGCGAGGTCTTGTTGCCGCTGGATTCGCTGCGGGGGGAGGCACCGTTTCGGCAGCTGGCTGCCACCGATCCCCACGGGAATTTGTTGCAGGGAGACCTGGTGCAGCTGGTGGCCCCGTCCCGGGAACTGGTGCGCCAGGCGTGGGCCGCCGGCCGCTGGCCGCTGTGGAATCCGTGGGTAGGGGCCGGCATGCCGCTGCTGGCGGATCCCCAGGCGCAAGTGCTGCAGCCCCTGGCGGTGCTCGCGCTGCCGTTGCCGGTGACCGCCGCCGCGGGCCTCCTCGCTGCCGCCCGGGTGCTGCTGGCGCTGGTTTTCACCTGGTTGTTGCTGGCGCGGCAGGGATTGGGCCGAGGGCCCGCCACTGCCGGGGCGGTCGCCTACGGCCTCGGCTCCTTTCTGCAACTTTGGCTCGGCTGGCCTCTGGCCAATACGGCGGCATGGCTGCCGGTGGTGCTCTATGGGGTGTTGCGGCTGGAAGCGGGCGGCCGCCGGGACCGGGCCCTGCTCACCGTCGCCTGGTTCGGGTTGTTGCTTTCCGGACACCCGGAGACGGTGCTCTACGCTTGTGGTCTGGCGCTGGTTTTTTTCCTCGCGCGGTGGCGGGTGGCCGGCTGGCGGAGAGAGCTAGCTTTCGACTGCGTTGTTTCCTTGGTTCTGGCGGCAGCTCTGGCGGCGCCGGTGTTGCTGCCCACCGCTCGCTATCTGCCCGAGAGTCTGCGGAGCGAGGTGCTGCGGGCTGCTGCGAGCGACACGGCCCCGCCCTCCGCCGCCGTGGTCTCAGAACCCGCCGTGGTCTCAGAACCCCCCTCCGAGCCGCCGGACGAGGCCATGGCACCCCAGGGCTACTCCTGGCGCCGCACCTTCCTGCCGCTGGTAGCTCCCAACGTCTTCGGCAACAGCCGCTATGCCGTCTATTGGGGCCGCTCCAATTCCAACGAAGACGCCAGCGGCTTCCCCGGCACGGTGACGTTGCTGGCGGCCCTGTGGGCGGTGCTGCTGGCCGTGCCGGGGATGAGACGGCTGCTGGGGAATCCCCGGCGCTATCCCCAAGAGCGGCTGATGCTCGCCGTCCTGGCGGTGTCGCTGGGGATTCTCGCTCTGCCGCCGCCGTGGTTGCGACCCCTGGCGGCGGTCCCGATCTTCGGGGCTCCGGCCCTCGACGGCTACCATCGCTTGCTGCTGCTGGTGAATTTCGCCCTGGCGTACCTGGCCGCGTGTTCCTTGGCTCGTTGGTCCGGGGGCCGGGAGGAGGATACCGGGGGCGGGCGGTCCCGGGTGGCGAGGCCTAGGTTGGCGACATCGAGCCTGACGGCCCTGATGCTGACGGCCCTGATGTTGACGGCACTGATGTTGATGGCCCTGGGGCTGGCCGCGGTGATCGCCTGGGCTTATCTGGGCCACGCCAACCCTCGGGATCCGGGGGCACTGGAGGTGTTGCGCATCGGCTGGCTACACTGGCAGGGGCGCTTCCTGGTTGCCGGGGTCCTGGTCCTCGGGATGATGGTGCTCGGGACGCTGGGGCTTGGTCCGCTGGGGCTTGGACCGCTGGGGCCTGGACCGCGGGTGCCCGGTCTGGCCCGGATGCGCCGCTGGCTGCCGGTGGCGGCGGCTGTGCTCATCGCGGCGGAGCTGGTGCTGCTGCACCGGGACGTCAACCCGCCCATGCCGCCTCGGCTAGCCTTCCCGCCGTCACCGCCGCTGGCGTACCTGGAGAGCGTCGTCGAGCCCGACGGTCCGCGCATGGCGGCCCTGGGCGGTGCGCTGCCGCCCAATCTGGGGGTGCTCTACGGTCTCGCCGATGCTCGCGTCTACAATCCGGTGGAGCCCGCCGACTACGCCGGCTTCACCGATCCCCTGGTCGAGCAGCCGCGCCGCAACGTGCCCCGTTACGGAGATCCCCGGAGCCCTCTGTGGGATCGCCTAGGAGTGGAATACCTGTTGGTGGATGCGGGGGTCGAGCTGCCTCCGCCGCTGGAGCGGGTGCTGGAGGATCCGGCGGGCTGGATCTACCGGCGGCCGGGAGCGCTGCCCTTGGCCTATTGGACCCAGCCCAACCAGGAGGGAGAGACACCGTGGCCTCTCGTCCCGCCGAAGCTCGAGTTGATCGAGCCGGAGCGCTGGAGCCTGCGGGCGGCCACGGCGGATGCCGGGCTGGTGGGGGAGCACGCTCCCGGGCGGGCGGGCGATGCAGAGCTGGAGCTGCGCACGGCGCTGTACCGCCACCGCGGCGGCCCTTTCGGCGGCGGCTGGCGGGTCTTGGCGAAGGGAGGGCGGCTGCCTACGGAGCGCGCCCAGGGGCCCTTCCTGGCCGTTCCGTGGCCCGAGGGGCCGCCCACTGCAGATCTGCGGGCAGAGCTTCTCTACCGGCCTCCGGGATTCCTGCTGGGCTGCCTGCTGGCGGGGCTGGGGGTGACGGCGGCAGCGCTCTTCCTGTGTCCTCTGCCCAAGGCCCTCTCGCCATTTCCAGCTTCCCCTCGCCGGCGAGAGGAGTAGAATCCCCCCATGGGCGACCAAGACCATCAGGACCAGAACCGTCTCACCGTGACCTGCCCCGGCTGCGCCGGCGAGCTGGTGGTGGACCGCGCCACCGGCGAGGTGCTCTTCCACAAGCCGGCGCCCCAGCCGCTGGCCGGCGGCAAAGACTTCGACAGCCTGCTGGCGGGGCTGGACGATCAGAAGGCTCGGGCGGAGCAGCTCTTCGAACGAGAGAAGGCGGCGATGAAGGATCGCGACCGGCTGCTGGAGGAGAAGTTCAAGGAGGCCATGCGCCGCGCCGCCGAATCGCCGGACGACGAGCGGCCGGAGCGCCCCTTCGACCTCGACTGAAGGTGCGACGGGAAACCGGTGCGACGCGGGATCAGTCCGCGAGATGAAAGTAGCGCGGTGAGGCGGTGAGGCGAAGCTCCCCGCTATCGGGCAGGGAGCTCTCCCCGCCGTCGCGCTCCACGACCCGCTGGAAGCTTCGTCCTGCCAGAGCTTCCGGGCGGACCGCCACGGCTTCACCGGTGCTCCAGCCCACCACCGTCAGTCCCTTCGCCGGATCCTCGAAGCCCTGCCGCTGGAAGAGATAGAGCCGCGCCGGCTCCGCTGCCGTCAGGGGGCCGAGGATTCCCGCTCCCCGCAGCTCCCGCAGCAGTGTCGCCATGGCCTGAAAGCTCGGACGCCGCCGTAGGCCATCCTCTGCCGGGGTGGCGAGGCCATAGCCCCGCGCCACCAGCTGCCACCAGAAGACCCGCTCGACCATTCCGGTGCCGAGGGCGAGGAGGGCGTAGCGCACCAGATAATCCGCCTGGGACTCCTCGTCCACCGACACGTCTTTGCCCGCCGGTGAGTGGGGTCCCTCCCACAGCGGCCAGTTGACCTCGGTGATCCAGCAGCGGCCGGAGCTCTTCTTGGCGGTCTCGGCGATGGCTTTGAGCAGTACCACCTTGCCCACCGTATCCAGCCCCGCCTGGAGGTTCTCCGGAGCTCCTCGCCGGTCAACGTAGAGCAGCGCCGCCACGGCGTCGAAGCTCATCTTCAGCCGGCGCAGATTGAGCATCGCGGCCGTGGCGTGGTATTCGAAATCGATCACCGCCGGTCCCAGCAGCTGCACGTCGCCGCGGGCGCGCAAGACCTCGGCGGCGCGGTCCGCCAGCTCGACATACTCCCGCGGATTCCACACGCCCCATTTGCTGCGGTTGATGGCCTGGCCGATCTGGAAGGTGCGGCCGAAGGGCAGGAAGCGCTCCGCCAGCTCTTCGATGGACGCCTGCCAGCGCTCCGGATCTTTGACCAGCTGGCGGTTCTGGGGCAGGCTGAAGCTGAGCTCGATGCCGCGGCCGGCGAGCTCTCGGGCCAGCTCCTCCTCGGCGTCGTGCTCGTCCTGCCACGGGTGCAGGCGCAGCAGCGCGCTGCGGGCTCCCAGGTCGTCGATGGCCGCCAGCAGGGCTTCCGGGTTCTCCGGGTACGGGCGTAGGCCGATGCCGAGCTCTCCCAGAACCGGGGCCGGCGAAGGCACCCCCAGAGACGGATGGTCTTCCAGCGCCCCGGACCAGGGTTCCGGCAGTTGTCGCTTCAGCCGCCGATACCGGATGCCGATGCGCGGCACCGCCAAGGCCACCGTGGCCGCCGACTCCAAATGCCCGCCGAGATCCGTCGCCCGCACCAGCAGCTTCTCCAGCCGGCTGGCGTGTTGGTGGGGTTGGTCCGAGAGGTGATCCCAGACGATTTTGTCCCGCGCCGACGCTCCCTCTGGCGCCTGGGGGATGTGGGCGTGGGGGCGGCGTACTTTGAACAGCTCCCGGAAGCTCCGCAGACCGCCGCGGATCTGCTTCTTGGTCTCGATCTTGCGCAGGAAGCCGCGGTGGTAGAAGCGGTAGAGCCGGCGCTCATAGCCGTGGGGCTCGCGGCCCCAATAGGCCCGCAGCAAGGCCTCCTGATGCTCCGGCCGGAAGAGGGCCAGGCGGCAGAGGTCCCGGGCCCGCTCGCTCGAAGTCAGTTTGCGGCCACCCCGGGCGCGGTTGAGGTCGACGATGTAAAGCTCCGGGACGACGGGATCCGGGACATTCCCCACCGGCGCCAGCAGGACGTTGCCGATGGATAGATCCCGATGCCAGATCTGCGCCTCGTGCATGCGGCGCAGGAGCTGCCCCAGGCGCTCCAGGAAGCCCGGGAAGTCGATCTGGGGGAAGTCTTCCTCCAGGCGGCCCTCGTTGGCGGCGCGCAGCAGATAGCGGGCCTCGGTGACGCCTTTCAGGTAGGCGGTGATGAAGAACGACGGGCCCTGGGGCCGCTTCGATTCGAGCCACAGCAGCGGCGGTGCGGTGGGCAGCCCGGCGTCGAGGAAGCGCCAGGCCATCTGCCAGCTGAGGGCCGCCTTGCTGCCCCGCAGGCGCCGCCGCAGGGCGTCCAAACGTCCCTGGGTGCGAAATTGCTTGACGACGACGTCTACCGGGGCGTCCCGGGGGCCGGCAGCGGTTTCCAGCACCGCCCGGTAGAGGTAGTTACGTCCCCAGTGGAGGGTCTCGACGGCAGCGGAGGGGTCGGTGAGGCGGGCGACCTCGGTTTCCAGATCCGGAATCTCGAGCTCCGCCGCCACCTCGCCGGTGAAGGCCGAGAGCTCCACCGCCCGCCGACCCGGCCCGGGGGGATTAGAGCTCCGAGAGGTCATATTGCTCGTGGTGGAGGGTGGCGTCGCTCTGCACCAGTACCGATGTTTCGAGGAGCTCCTGGAGCTCGTCCAGGATCGGCCGCTCGTCCCGTTGCAGGGCCTCGGCGACGTCCGGATGGACTCGCAGCAGCAGCTCGGCGCCGGCCAGCTGGTCCCGCCGGCCGAGGGCGTCGCGGCGCAGGCTCAGACAGATGGTGGCGAGGGAGCGGATGCGCCCGCGTCCCTGACAATACGGACAGGGCTGGGTGAGCATGCGCTCCAGGCTCGGGCGGGTGCGTTTGCGGGTGAGCTCTACCAAGCCGAATTCGGAGATGCTCAGCACCCGGTTCTTGGTGCGGTCCTTGGCCAGCTCCTTCTCCAGCGCGCTGAACACCAGCTGGCGGTTCTCCTCGTCGCCCATGTCGATGAGGTCGAGGACGATGATGCCCCCCAGGTCCCGCAGGCGGATTTGCCGTACCACCTCCTGAATCGCCTCGAGGTTGGTCTTGACCACCGTGTCTTCCAGGTCCTGGGTGCCGGTGAAGCGGCCGGTGTTGACGTCGATGGCCACCAGCGCCTCGGTGGGGTGGATGACCAGATAGCCGCCGCTCTTGAGCCACACCTTGCTGCGCAGGGCGGCCTCCATCTCCTGGTCGATGCGGTAGGCCTGGAATAAAGGCTCGTCGCGGCCGTAGAGCTTGACCCGGCCCACCAGTGCCGGCTGCACCTGGTCGAGGAAGTCGACGATGCGGGCGTAGATTTCTTCGCCGTCGACCCACAGCAGCTCGAAATCTTCGGAGAAGAGGTCTCGGACGGTGCGCAGGGCGAGATCCAGCTCGCGGTGCAGCAGGGTCGGGGCGCCGACCTTGGCCGCCCGCTGCTGGATGCGCTGCCACAGGCCCTCGAGATAGGTGAGGTCGGTGGCGAAGGCCTCCCGATCCACTCCCTCTCCGACGGTCCGTACGATGAGCCCGCCGACGGAGCATTCGAGGCTTTCCAGCACACCGAGGAGCCGCTGCCGCTCCTCTTCCTCCTCGATGCGGCGGGAGACCCCCAGGTGGTGGACCCCCGGCAGCAGGACCAGGTAGCGCCCCGGCAGGGTGACGTGGGCGGTGATGCGGGCGCCCTTGTTGGGCAGGGGATCCTTGGTCACTTGCACCACCAGCTCCTCGCCCTGGCGTAGCAGCTCCTGGATCGATGGCGGCGGCGGCGGGTCCCGCTCCGCCAGGCCGCTCTCCAGCTCCTCCTCGAGGTCCAGGTCGTCGTCCACTTCCGGCGTCTCCACCGGGCCCACATCGCTGACGTAAAGGAAGGCGTCGCGCTCCAGGCCGATGTTGACGAAGGCGGCCTGCATCCCCGGCAATACCCGGGTCACCCGCCCTTTGTAGACATTGCCCACCAAGCCTCGCTCACGCATCCGCTCGACGAAGAGCTCGGTCAGCCGCTCGTCTTCGAGCACCGCGATGCGGGTTTCGTGCAGATTGCTCTCGACGAGCATCTTTTGGGTCAAGTGGGCTCCTTCACGCTACCTATACCGGGACCGCCCTATACCGGGGCCGCCCTATACCGGGGCCGCCCGACGAGCTCTTATTGAAACACAACTGATGCTCTAGCTGGAGGTCACCACCGGCGGGAGATCACCGGTTGACGTAGCGCCGGAGGTCGACGTTGAGGATCAATCCGGTGGCGATGCAGCACATCAGGGTGAAGGAGCCGCCGTAGGAGAGAAACGGCAGAGGAATGCCGGTGATGGGTACCAGGCCTACCACCATGGCGGTGTTGTAGAGGATGTGGAAGGCGAGCAGGGACACCAGGCCGGTGACCAGGAAGATGCCCGCCCGGTTGCGAGCGCGCAACGCGATGCCGGCGGCGCTGAGCAGGTAGAGGGCATACAGGCCTTCCACCACCACCACCCCGGTAAAGCCCCACTCCTCCGCCAGGACGGCAAAGATGAAATCCGTGTGGCGGGCCGGGAGGAAGCGCAGCTGGCTTTGGGTGCCTTGCATGTAGCCTTGGCCCGTCAGGCCGCCGGAGCCGACGGCGATCTTGCTCTGGCGCACCTGGTAGCCGGCGCCCAGGGGGTCGCTTTCCGGCTGCAGGAAGGTCACCACCCGCTGGCGCTGGTAGTCGTGCATGCCGAAGGTCCACACCCCGGCGCCGAGCACCAGCCCCAGGAGCACGGCGACGACGATGGTGCGGCCGCGGACGCCGGCGACGAAGAGCATGCCGCCGAGGATGGGGCAGAACATGGCGGCGCTGCCCAAGTCCGGCTCCAGGGCCACCATGGTCACCGGCACTCCGGTGATGAGCAGCGCCATGAAGATGTCCTTGAGGTGCAGGCGAGGTTTCTTCAAGCCGGCGAAGAATCGGCTCAGGAGCAGCGCTGTAGCTAGCTTGGCGAACTCCGAGGGCTGGATGCTCAACGCGCCGACGCCGAGGCGGCTCTGGGCGCCGCCGGCCTCGCGGCCTACCAGGAAGACCAACAACAAGAGCACCAGCCCCAGGCCGTAGAAATAGGGCGCTGCGTGGAGCAGCTTGTGGTAGTCCACCGCCAGCGCCAACACCAGGGCGAAGACGCCGAGGCTCAACCACACCGCCTGGCGGGAAAGGTAGTCGGCGGAGAGCTCGGCGCTGGCGCTGTTGACCGTCGCCAGCCCGATGAGCCCGAGGAGCAAGCCGGAAACCAGCAAGCCCCAATCGATGGCCGTGAGGTGGCGGAAGGTGCTCTGGGCGTCAGCCAGCGGCAGCAGGCCGGAGCTGGTCCTGGAAGTACTTCTCATACAGTGCTCGGGCGATGGGGGCGGCGGCTTGAGAGCCCTTGCCGCCGTGCTCGACGAAAACGACCACCACCAGTCGGGGGTCGTCGAAGGGGGCGTAGGAAGCGAACCAGGCGTGGTCCCGCTGGTCCTCCGGTAATTCGCTGTTGTCGGTCCAGGTCCGCTGCGCTACGACCTGGACGGTGCCGGTTTTGCCCGCTACGTCCAGACCTTCCACTGCCGCGGACCGGCCGGTGCCGTTGATGTCGTTGACCACCATCCACAGGGCTCGCTGGACCCGTTCCAGGGCCCGGCGGTCGAGATCCACCGGGTCGACCCGGGGCAGGGCTTGGTCCAGACGAAGGTGGGGCGTCACCGGTCGGCCGTCGTTGGCCACCATGGCCATCATGCGGGCGACCTGCAAGGGAGTGGTGAGGAGTGGTCCCTGGCCGATGGCCACGGAGATGGTCTCGCCGGGGAACCAGGGCGAGCGCCGCACCCGCAGGCTCCAATCCTTGTCCGGCACCACGCCTTCCTTCTCCCCCGATAGATCGATGTGGGTCAGCTGCCCGAGGCCGAAGCGTTCGGCGAAACGGGCGATGCGCTGGATGCCCAGGCGCTGGCCCAGATCATAGAAATAGATGTCGCAGGATTTCTGGATCGCTTCCTCGAGGTTCACCCAGCCGTGGCCGGCCCGGCGCCAGCAGCGGAAGCGGTGATTGTAGAAGCGCACGGCGCCGCCGCAGAAGACTCGATCCTGGGGCGACACCGCCCCCTCGTTGAGACCGGCGAGACCGAGAACGATCTTGAACACCGAGCCCGGGGAGTAGGTATTCTGGATCGGCCGTGTCTGGAGCGGGTCGTGGGGGGCCTCCAGCAGGGTTCGCCACTGGTCCGCCTGGAGCCGCCGGGAGAACAGATTGGGATCGTAAGACGGCGACGAGGCGAGGGCCAGGATGCCCCCGTCCCGTGGGTCCAGAGCCACCACCGCGCCGACTTGGTCCCGCAGCAGCTCCATGGCCTCCTGCTGGAGCTCCAGATCGAGGGTCAAGTGCAGGTTGCTGCCCACCGTCGAAGGCTCGCGGCCGAATTCCTCCACCAGCTTGCCGCGGCTGTCCACCACCACCACCCGTTCGCCGTCCTCTCCCCGCAGCTCCGCATCGTAGGTGCGCTCGATGCCCCGGCGACCGATTAGATCGCCGGGCTCGTAGGTGCTGTCGGCGCGGGCCAGTTCTTCCTCCGTGACCTCGCCCAAATAACCCAGCACGTGGGCGGTGGTGGGGCCGTAGCGGTAGAGTCGCAGCTGGCGCACCTGAATCTGGAATTCCGGATGCTCCAGGCCGGCGGCTTCGATGCGCGCCAGCTGGGTCATGGAGAGGTTCTCCGCCACCGTCACCGGAGCGAAGCGGTGTCCCGGATGGGGCCGCTCCAGCGCGGCCGCCAGCTCCTCCGGCGAGGTCTCCAGAATGCCGGCGGCGAAGCGCAGGCTGGCTTCGAGATCGCGGGTGTGGTTGCGGTCCAGCTGCAGGTCGTAGCTGGGCACGTTCTCCACCAGCAGATGCCCGTTGCGGTCGTAGATCAGTCCCCGCAGAGCCTCCACCGGCTGGCGGCGCAGCCGGTTGTTCTCCGACAGCGAGCGATATTGCTCACCGTGGACGATCTGCACCACCCAGAAGCCCGCCAGCACGAAGCCGTGGAAGAGCACGAGAGCGCCGATGAGCAGGCGCAGCCGTCCCACCAGATGCTCGCGGTTCTCTCCTACCCGTTCGGCGTTCATCGTTTTGTCCTCAAGATCTTAGCGCTCCTTGCCAGCCAACTACCCCAGCTTGATGGGAGATCGACGGGTGAGGCGGCGCTGCTCCCGGAGGCGCTGGAATCTCCGACCCGTCAGATAGAAGAGCAGGCCCAACAGCGAGCTGGTGGCGACCCGCAACGCCAGCCAGGGTAGCTGGGGCAGGTCCGGATTGGGAATGGCCATCCAGGCGAGCAGCACCAGGGAGGCCTGCTGCACCGTCGAGGCCACCGCCATCACCGCCAGCAACCCCAGCGGGTGCCGGGTGATGAGGCGGTGCACCACCACGGCGGTGAGATAGCCGGCGAGGGTATTGGCGAAGCCGTAGAGGCCGAAGGGCTGGCCACTGAAGGCATCGAAGCAGAGGCCGCAGATGAATCCTCCCAGCATCCCCGGCCCAGTGCGCCCGTCGAGGGCGTTGAGCATGGTGAGGACGATGAAGAGATCGATGGCCCGGCCGAAATAGGGGCTCAACTGGACCCCGGCGAGATGTACGACCAACACCGTCACAAGGCCGATGAGAAACGCCCGGGTGCTCACGGTGTGGCCTCCTGGGGCGTGGCCTCGCCGGCGCCGCCGGGCTGGGCCTCCAGAATGCGTTTCGGCACCGCCTGGCGTTCCAGCACGTAGGCGTGGTCGAGGGTTCCGAAGTCCACCGCCGGTGCCAGCCGGATGCGGTGGAAAAGATCGGTGCCGGTCTCCACCGAGGCGACGGTGCCGATGGGCAGGCCGCGAGGGAAGATGCCGTCGGTGCCCGAGGTGACCACCCGGTCCCCCAGGCGGACGTCGCTTTGCTGCGGCAGATAGGCTAGCTCCAGCTCGCCGTCGCCGGTACCCCGCACCATGCCCTGGCGCCGGGTCCGCTGCACCAGCGCTCCGACGCTGGCGGCGCGGTCGGTGATCAGCTGGACCTTGGCGTAGGGGCCGGTGACCAGCACCACTCGCCCCACCAGCCCGCGGGACGTGAGCACCGCCTGGTCGACGGTGAGGCCCTGCTGCGGTGCGTAGAGCACCAGGGTGCGCAGCCACGAGGTATGGTCGACGTAGACCACGTCCGCCACCCGATACTCGCCCTGTTGGGGAGGGTCATAGCTCACCGCTTCCGCCAGCTGGCGCACCTGACTCTCCAGCTCCTGGAGGCGTTGCAGCTGGCGATGCAATTGCAGATTCTCCTCCCGCAGGCGATCGTTCTCCACCTGCAGGGTGCTGCGCTGGCGCAGGTTCTCGCCGAATTGACGGGTGAGCTCGACGCTGTGGGTGACGCCCCGGGAGACCGGGGCGAGCACCGCCAGAGCAGCGGCCTCTAGGCGGCTGGTGCCGGAGCCGGCGGCCTGAAGGGTCACCATCAGGGCCTGACCCAGCAGCAAGAAGAGAAGCAGCCACCCGGTCCAGCGGTCGTTCACGCTACTGAATGGAGACCTTGCGCAGCAGTTCCATGTCCTCGAGCATCTTGCCGGTGCCCAGGACCACGGAGGCCAGAGGATCCTCCGCCTGCACCACCGGTAGGCCCGTGGCATCCCGCAAGCGCTCGTCCAAGCCCTTGAGCAACGCGCCGCCGCCGGAGAGTACGATGCCCTTGTCCATGATGTCCGCGGACAGCTCCGGCGGTGTCCGCTCCAGGGCCTGGCGCACAGCCTCGACGATGGTAGAGACCGGCTCCGCCAGCGCCTCGCGGATCTCGTGATCGGTGATGGTCAGAGTCTTGGGCACCCCTTCCACCAGATCCCGACCCTTGATCTCCATGCGCAGCTCTTCCTTCAGCGGATAGGCGGAGCCTAGCTCCCACTTGATCTGCTCCGCCGTGCGCTCGCCGATGAGCAGGTTGTACTTGCGCTTCAAGTGCTGGATCACCGCCTGATCCATCTCGTTGCCGGCCACCCGCACCGAGCGGCTGTAGACCGTTCCCGCCAGGGAAATCACCGCCACGTCGGTGGTGCCGCCGCCGATGTCCACGATCATGTTGCCGGAGGGCTCGGTGATGGGCAGGCCGGCGCCGATGGCGGCCATCATGGCCTGCTCCACCAGGAAGACTTCGGAGGCGCCAGCGCGCTGGGCCGAGTCCTTCACCGCCCGTTTTTCCACCTGGGTGATCTCCGACGGCACGCCGATGACGATGCGGGTGCGAGTGATCATGCCCATGCGCTTGCCGTGGGCCTTCTTGATGAAGTACTCCAGCATGCGTTCGGTGACCGCGAAGTCGGCGATGACACCGTCCTTCATGGGGCGGATGGATTCGATGTTGCCGGGAGTGCGGCCGAGCATTTCCTTGGCCTCGCTGCCGACGGCTTCGATCTTGTTGGTGAGTTTGTTGATCACCACCACCGACGGTTCGCGCACCACGATGCCGTGGTTCTGCGTGAACACCAGGGTATTGGCGGTCCCCAGGTCGATAGCGAGATCCTTCGAAAAATAGCGGAGTATTCCAGCCAGCGGCATTGCCGTTCAGTCTTTCTTGGTTGATGCGCGGCGAGGTCTCCCCGGCGCCACGACTAGATTCAGAAGTTGTCCACGTAGAGTCGGATGGGGCGAACGGTTTCGTTGCCGTAAGCGTCTTTGGAGCGAACTTCGACGAAGCTCCAACCATTCTCGTGGACCTGCACGGTTTTGGTGAAGGTGCCGTTGGCGGCGACCTTCACCGGCTCTCCTCGCACCGACACGGACGCCCCCGGCTCGGTGGCGCCGGAGACGATGAAAATACTGCCATAGGCTTGGACATCGTTGAGCGCCAACGGAGGCGGCTCCGTGTCCTGCTCCAGGCCTTCGCCGGTGGCCGCCGACGAGATGCGGAACTTGCGCAGCTGGCTCCACGGCCCCCGCCGGCCCTCGCCGTCGATGGCCGCCACCCGCCAAACAAAGCTGCCGGCCCCGCGCACCCCCAGGGTGGCCCGCTCGTTGCGCCGATCCGCCGTGTCGATGATGTTGTCGACAAAGAGCGGGCTGCGGGAGATCTGCAGCGCATAGCGGTCGGCGCCGTACACCGTCCGCCAGGTCAGCACCAGGGGCTCGTCGTCGCTCAAAGATTGCTCGTAGCTGTCCCGGGGGGCCTGGGGGATGGGGGCTTGGGGAATGGCTCGGGGCTCGGACAGCCGGCCGCGCTGCTGCACCACCTCCTGAAGGGCCGCCACCTGCTGGGAGCCGCCGTCGTCGGTGTCCACCTTGAGGCCTCCACGGTAGGCGGCGAAGCGGCCGGATCGGGAGGTCTGATCGTAGGCGACGGTGGCGGACGACTCCTCCTGCACCTCTGCCTGGGCTCCCGGGGTGGCGACCCGGCTTGCCTGGCGCGCCGTCGACAGGTCTACCCAGCCATACTCCATGCGGATGGTCTGCCCGGGCGATCCTCCCTCTCGATTGCTCGACACGTAGAAGAGAGTGTCCGGCCGCACCGTGTACAGGGTGCCGTCGATGAACATGATCTCCGCCGAGCCGTTGGACGAGGTGCGCAGATAGTAGCCGTCCCGCAAGCTCACCCGAATGCGGGCGTCTTCCCACTCGCCGACCTCTCCGCGGCGGAACTCCACCCGGCCGGCGACGGAGATGATGTGGGCTTCACCGCCGGACCCTTGGTCGCTCAAGGCATTGAGGATCGACGACAGGATGGCGACACTGCGTTCACCGTTCTCCAGGGCGCTCTCGAACTCATCGCGGGTGTATTGCTCGCGGGCCTGCTGCAGGGTTTGGTTGGCGTCGTCGTATTCGTCCCGAAAGGCGCTCAGGTCTTCCTGGGCCTGGGCCTGCTCGCTCAGGCTGCGCGCCTCCTCCAGCGTCTCGCGGGCGGCGCGCTCCATGGCGTAGGCCTCCCAACGGTGCCAGCCGAGGACGCCGATGACCGCCGACGCGGCAAGGAAACAGAAGATGATCCAACCGCGCAGGGTGTCGACGGAGATGCTGTACCATCCCGTGCTTCGGCGATGCTCGCCGGCGAGGCCGTTGCTCGGCTGCTGCTGGTCGATCAGGGCTGCAGGTCCTTGTTCATGGCTTGTTGTCAGGCTGGCTCGGGTCCGACTTCTCGAGTTGTGGCCTTCCGGGTCGAATTACGGCGTTTCGGATCTGGTTCGGCCTGATCCGGATTTGTTTCGGGAAATTCGCCGAATCGATGCCTCAGCAGGTCATCGAAGGGGTTGAATATAGCACACCCTAGAAGGCGGAACCTGCCGGAAATACTGGCGTTTTCGCCGTCCCGCTGCTGACAGCGGGGGCGCGGCGGTGGAGACCTCAACGGCTCGGGGAAGCAGCGCCTGCGTCAATGCTTGCTCGCCTTCGCCTGGCTTGGTACAGTCGCGGGTCTGTCTATTCTGCGAGGCAGTTAAGGAGAATTCCATGCTCAAATTATTTCGCGACAACCTGAAGTCGCTCAGCATCGTTCTTTGGTTCGTCATCGCCGTCTTCGTGCTGCTGGTCTTCGCCGAGGTCGGCGTCTTCACCCCCAGCGCCGTCGGTGGCCCCAACGCCCCCGCTGCCACCGCGGATGAAGGCATCTCGGTGACCTTCGCGGAGTATGAGCGGGCCTACCGGCCTTTGGAGAGCTCCTACCGCCAGCGTTTCGGAGACCAGTTCACTCCGCAGCTGGCGGATCAGATCAAACTGCAGGCGGTCAATCAGGCCCTCGATTTCAAGATTCTGCTGCTCGAGGCGCGCAAGCTCGGTCTCCAGGTTTCCGACGAGGAGCTGCGGGAGACGGTGCTCGGCTACTTCCAGGACGAGAACGGGAACTTCGTCGGCGAAGAGCTCTATCGCCGGGCCCTGCGCAGCAACGGCTTCGCGACCCCGGCAGACTTCGAAGAGTTCGTTCGCGAGGATCTGCTGCGCCAAAAGCTCGTGGACGTGATGCGCAGCTCGGTCTTCGTCAGCTCCGAAGAGATCGAGGATCTCTTCCGCACCCGCACCGAGCAGGCCAAGGTGCGCTACCTGCGGGTGCGGGACAGCCAGTTCGCGGACCAGGTGGAGATCAGCCAGAGCGATCTGGAGAACTACTACCAGGAGCACACGGCGGAGCTCCAGCTGCCGGAGCAGCGCTCGGTCAACTACCTGCTGGTGGACAAGGTCCAGCTGCGGGATCAGATCGAGATTCCCCAGGAAGAGATCCAGGCCTACTACGACGACAACCGCGACTCGTTCTCCACGGAGGAGCAAGTGCGGGCACGGCACATCCTGGTGCGCACCGAGGATCGCTCCGCCGAGGAGGCCCGGGCGCTGCTCGAGGACGCCCGCCGCCGCATCGAGGGGGGCGAGGACTTCGGGGCCGTGGCGCGGGAGGTCTCTGAAGATCCCGGCTCCCGGGACAACGGCGGTGATTTGCGCTTCTTCGCTCGTGGCCGCATGGTGCCGGAGTTCGAGGAGGCGGCCTTCAGTGCCGAGCCCAACCAGCTGGTGGGCCCCATCCAATCCCCCTTCGGTTTTCACCTGCTGGAGGTGACCGACCGTCGCGAGGGGGGGCTGCGGCCTTTGGAAGAAGTCCTGCCCCAAATTCGCACCCGCCTGCTGGCGGACCGCCTCGACACCGTGGCCGAGGAGCGCGCCGGTGAGCTGGTGGCGCGCCTCAAGGACATCGAGGCCCCCACCGTCGACGCCCTGCGGGAAGTGGCCGACGAGCTCGACTACGTCACCCTCAACAACGCTGCCGCTTTCGGTCGTCAGGGCTTGATCCCCGGCGTCGGCCGCTCTGCCGAATTCTCGGACGCCGCCTTCAGCCTCGAGCCCGGAGTCCTCTCGGATCCGGTGCAGGTACCCCGCGGTTGGGCCGTGATGATGGTCGAGGAAATCCAGGAGCCCCGCATGCCGGAGCTGGCGGAGGTCGAGAATCAGATTCGCCAGGAGCTGCGTCTGGAGCGCCAGCACGAGTTGGCCACCGAGCGCATCGAGGCGGCCAAGAGCTCTCTGGCGGCCGGGGAGAGCTTCGAAACCGTGGCCAGCGAGCTGGGAGTGGAAACTCGCGAGAGCGAGCTGTTCAACGCTTCCGGCACTCTGCCGGATCTGGGGCCCGCCGGCTCGAAGGTAATCGGCGAGGCCTTGCAGATGGACGAAGGGGCGGTCGGCGGTCCGGTGGACGTGCCGCAGGGCGTCGCCCTCTATGTGGTGACGGAGCGGGTCCGGATGGATCCGTCGGAGCTCGAGGGGCAGCGCGAACAGCTGCGCGAGCAGCTGGAGAACGAGAAGTTCCGGCGTTTGCTCACCGCGACCCTGGCCCAGCGCCACCGGGATCTGAACGTCGAGTACACCAAGTCCTTCCTCGACCGGGTCGAGGTGGAACCCCAGGGAATCTGATTCCCGCAGCCATCGACCTCGCTCTCTACCGACGCCCCGCCGAGTCATCGACGGGGCGTCGCTCGTTGGTCGGGTAGAATCCATCAGCGATGATCGGCTATCTCAAGGGCATGGCCCTCCGCCTTACCACCGAAGAGGTTCTGCTCGACGTCTCCGGCGTCGGCTACCTGGTGCACATCCCCCTTTCCACGTACTACGAGCTGGAAGGCCGGGGAGAAGGGCAGCCGGTGGAGCTCTACATCCACACCCATCTGCGGGAGGACGCTCTCACCCTCTTCGGTTTTCTCACCGAGGAAGAAAAGAGCCTCTTCGAGCGTCTCATCGCCATCAGCGGCATCGGACCGCGGCTGGCGCGCAACATCCTTTCCGGCTCCACTCCGCAACAGCTCGTCTCGGCCCTCGCCGCCGGTGACGTGGCCCGGCTGACCAAGACTCCCGGAGTGGGCAAGAAGACCGCTGAGCGCATCGTGTTGGAGCTCAAGGACAAGGTGCAGGAGCTGGCCGCCGGCTTGCCTGAACCATTGGAGTCGGCTCCCTCGGTGGGGGACGATCTGGTCTCCGCCCTGGTCAATCTCGGTTACCGGCCCAACCAGGCCGAGCGGGCGGTGAAGGAAGCCCGGGAGGACATGCCGGAGGCGGAGTTCCACGAGTTGCTGCGTGCCAGCCTCAAACGGCTCGCTCGTCTGTGAGGCCCACTCTTCCTCGACCGACGCTCTGCTTTCCTCGACCCAGGCAAGGCTTTCCTGGGTCCAGGCAGGGGCGTTCCGCCTGATTGCCGATACAATACACAGCCATGGAACCCACCTCCAGTCGCATCCTGTCGGCCTCCGCCGAGCCTGAAGAGCTCGGCGTCGAGCAGACTCTCCGGCCCCATATGCTGGAAGAGTACGTCGGGCAGGAGCGGGTAGTGGACAACGTGCGGCTGGCGGTGAAAGCCGCCCGCCAGCGCCGTGAGGCATTGGACCACGTGCTGCTCTTCGGCCCCCCCGGACTGGGCAAGACCACTCTCGCCAACATCATCGCCCACGAAATGGGCGTGCCTCTGCGCTCCACTTCCGGCCCGGTTCTCGAGCGCGCCGGCGACCTGGCGGCGATCCTCACCAACATGGAGCAGGGGGAGGTCTTGTTCATCGACGAGATCCACCGCATGGGTCCTGCGGTGGAGGAGATCCTGTACCCCGCTCTGGAGGATTACCGCCTCGACCTCATCGTCGGCCAGGGGCCGGCGGCAGATACCGTCGAAGTGCCCTTGAAGCGCTTTACCCTGGTCGGCGCCACCACCCGCGCGGGGCTCATTTCGGCGCCTCTACGGGCGCGTTTCGGCATCGTCCACCGGCTCAACTTCTATCGTCCCGATGAGCTGCAGATCATCGTCCAGCGCTCCGCCCGCCTGCTGGACATCCCCATGGAGCAGGCCGGTGCTTCAGAGATCGCTCGGCGCAGTCGCGGCACCCCGCGGATCGCCAATCGCTTGCTGCGGCGGGTGCGGGACTTCGCCCAGGTGGAGGGCCGGGGGGTCGTCGACCTCGACACCGCCCGGGGCTCCCTGGCCATGTTGGAAGTGGACGAGCACGGATTCGACGAGTTGGATCGCAAGATCCTCAGCGCTCTCATCGAGCATTACGGCGGTGGGCCCGCGGGACTGCGGGCGTTGGCGGCAGCGGTGGGGGAAGACCGCGGAACCCTCGAAGATTTTCACGAGCCCTACCTGATCCAGGAGGGTTTTCTCCAGCGAACGCCTCGAGGCCGGGTCGCAACCCGGCGCGCCTACGAGCATCTCGGCTTCCCCCCGCCGGCAGGCTCCTCGACCCCTCTCTTCTGACGGTCGACGCTTTCTCGGGTTTCCCATTTTCGGGTTGTCATTTTCTCGGAGGACTTGGTGCGGCGGGCTGCTCTGATCTACAACCCCATATCCGGCCGGCAGCGGGCGGCGCGGCGTCTGATGCCTTTGCTCAAGGCGTTGCGCGGCGCCGGCTACAAGGCCGAGCCCATGCCCACGGAAGGTCCCGGCGACGCCACCCAGCTGGCCTCCGGCGCCGTCGCCGGTGGGGACTTGGAAGCTGTCTTTGCCCTCGGTGGGGACGGCACCGTGCGCGAGACGGCTGCCGGGCTGGTGGGGAGCCGCGTGCCCCTGTGTCCTCTCCCCGGTGGCACCACCAACGTGCTGGTGCGCAGCCTTGGGCTCCCCGGCCGGGCGCTGGCGGCGGCGCGGCGGGTCGGCCGCCTGGTGCCTCGGGACTTCGACGTCGGCATGTGCTCCGGTCAGCCGTTCCTGATGATGGCTTCTTGGGGCCTCGACGCCCACGTCCTGACCCGCCAGAATCCCGCCCTCAAGGCGCGCTTCGGTCGGGGCTCCATCGCGCTACAGGGGCTGCGGGAGTGGTGGCGCTATCCTTATCCCATTCTCGAAGTCGAGGCCGATGGCAGAAAGATCGAGGCCAGCTTCGCCGCGGTGTGCAATATCCCCCTCTACGGCGGTAGCTTTCCCCTGGCGCCGGCGGCGCGCTTCGACGACGGCTTGCTCAATCTGGTGGTGCTGCGCGGCGGCGGCCGCTGGACCACGCTCGGCTTCGCTGCCTCGGTGGCCCGCCGCTCGCACCTTCGCTCCAAGGGGGTGGAGCATCTGGAGGTGGAGTCGGTGGTGGTGCGGGGGCCCGAGAACCTGGCCACCCAGGTGGACGGCGACGTGCTGCCGACCCAGCTGCCGGTGAGCGTCGAGGTCGCCCCCGGCCGGCTGCGGGTCCTGGCGCCGCCGGTGTGAGTCTTGCCGGCCAGTGTCCTGGTTGAAATCCGCTCAAACCTCGGCGCTAGAAGATCCTTCCCACCAGCGCCGGCAGCGCCGTTTCCACCCGTAAGATCCGCTCGCCCAAGTGCACGGGGCGGCAGCCGGCTCGCTCCAGGAGCTCCAGCTCGAAGGGGATGAAACCTCCCTCGGGCCCCACCGCCAGCGTCACCTCACCGGCCAGTCCCCGAGGGCAGGGCTCCTCCCCGCGGGGGTCCGCCACCAGGGCTGAGCTTCTCTCCGCCAGCGCTGGAAGCTCGTCCTCCACGAACGGGCGAAAGCGTCGCCGCACCTCGAGTTTCGGAAGCATCGTGTCGCCAGCCTGCTCCAGGCCTAGGCGCAGCTGCTCTTCGAGGGCCGTGGGCTCGAGGAAGGGGCTCTGCCAATAGCTCTTTTCGACCCGGTAGGCGTGGATCAAGTAAATGTGGGCGGCGCCTAGGCTGGTCACCGCTTGTAGCACCCGCCGCAGAACCTTCGGCCGGGGCAGGGCCAGGATCAGGGTCAGGGGAAGCTTGGGTGGCGGCTCCCTGTCGAGGCAGACCGCCAGCTCCAGCGCCTCCTCGTCGATGCGCAGCACCTCGCCGCTGCCCCGGCGGCCGCCTACCAGTCCCACCCGCAGCTGCTCACCAGGGGCCGTCCGGAGCACTCGCCGAGCGTGACGCAGCCTGCGATCCCGCAGCTCGACCCGGCCGGGAGCCCTGAAGTCTCCCTCGTCGAGCAGCAATAAGTTCATGGATGGGGTTGGCCCCGGATCCCGGGGCGCGGTCAGCCATCTCGTCAGCGAGTGGCCATGAAGTGCCAGCGCAACGGGCCCTCGAAGCTGGCGAAGACTTCGGGGCGGATTTGATCGTCCAGCTCCCGCAGCAGCGACGACAGATGCTGGCCGCGGGCGGCGCGTTCCAAGGCCTCGGCGGCGTCGGCACCGGCGCGGCTGATGTAGGTCTGCCAGATGGCCTGTCGTACCGAGCCGGTGGAAAGGGAGACGTTGGGCATCTGCCCCGCCCCTTTCTTGAGGATCGACAGCTTCTTCTTCACCGTCCGCGGGTCGTCCATGGGTAGGCGCTGCCACGGGGTGTAGGGCTTGGGCACCAGCACGCTGGCCCCCAGGTGGATGTGGCCGATGATGCCCTTCTTGCGCGCCAGCTCTTCGAGCATGATGGCCCGGGCCTCGGCGGCGAGCTCGAGGATGCCGTAGACGTCGTCCTCGGTTTCGTCCGGCAGGCCGACGATGAAGTACAGCTTGAGGTTGGGCAGGCCGCTGCGGAAGATCAGGCGGATCTTCTCCAGCAACGTCTGGTTGCTGATGGGTTTGCCCATCTTCACCCGCAGCTCGTCGGTGCCGGTTTCCGGTGCCAAGGTGATGGACTTGCCGCCGGAGGCCTTGATGGCTTCGAGCACGCCGGGGCTCACCGCCGGAATGCGAATCGAGGAAACGGAGGTGCGGAAGCCCATCTCCACGCCGCGCTCGAGGATTCGCTCGATCTCCGGATGATCGCCAACGGCAGTGGCCACGAAGCCCACCTGGTCGGTGACCTTGCGGGCCTCCTCCATGGCGCCGAGGATGTACTCCGTCGGATGCCAACGGAATTTGCCCATGCCGAAGGTGGCCCAGCAATAGCGGCATTTCTCCGGGCAGCCCCGGCTCATCTCGATGAGGAATTTGTTCGCGAACTCGGTGTGGGGGGTGACGATGGAGGTGGTGGGGAGGAACCCCGGCTGGCGCATCTGCTCAGCGCCCAGCTCCAGCTTCTTGAGCTTGTCGAGGCCGCCGAGCTCGTCGGTGGCATGGTACGCCGGAACGAAGAACCCGGGCTCCGCTGCCAGCTCCTCGATCACCGCCTCTCGCTCCGTGTGCCGTTCCAGCGCCCGCTGCAACGGCTCCAGCACGTTCTCTGCTGCCCCCAGGGCGAAAACGTCGACGAACTCCGCCATGGGCAGCGGGTTGATGGTGGCGCAGGAGCCGCCCATCACCAGCACCGGATCCCACGGCCGCCGTTCTTCCCGTCGTAGCGGAATCCCCGCCCGATCGAGCATTTGCAGCAGCCGCACGTAGTCTTCTTCGAAGGAGACCGAGAATGCCACACACCCGAATTCGTCCAGCGGCCGGTCATGCTCCACCGACAGCGGCCGATCCTCGCCGTCGCTGAAGAAGCGCTCGCACACCCAGTCCGGCCGCCGGTGCACCAGCTCGTAGGTGCGCTGGAAGCCCAGGCTCGACATGCCGATGTGGTACGTATTGGCGTACGCCAGCGCCAGCCGATACGCCCCATGCACCGGCATCTCCCGCACCGCCCGCTCCGCGGCCCGAATCTCCCGCCAGTCGTGCGGCTTCTTCTGCTTCTTGCGTCCCATAGTCTTCACTCCCGCCCCTCGTCGGAGGCGCGGTCAGCGCTTGAGCTTATACCAGCTGGGGGAAGTGTGGTTTTGGAGCCAACATCCTTGGCCAAGCCTGGGCTCGTCTAGCTGCGGGAATCTGGCGCTCCTTTTGGGTCGGCCTAGACCTCCCTTCAAGCAAGGAAATCCGGCTTTCCAATGGGGATCAAGAGTTCACTTGCTTTTAGGTCGCTGGGCAGTATTCCCTCGATGGATGGCTCTTGCCGAGAGAGTAGCCAAGCATCACGCTCATGCGTCACCGAGACTAGGGCGGGTAGGGGGTCCCCTTCACGATACAAACAAAGATCCTCGGGTCGCGAGTTGGGTGGGGCCTCAAGCCAGTCTTCTAGCGTTGGCCCTGCATGAGCCATAGGCTTGATGAGAGTGGGGCTGAATTTAACTACCAGGACCAGAGCTTGGCCTTCGGGTGATACCGTCCCGGGCCATTGGTTGCACCAGGACTTTCGAAGGACTCGACCTCTAAAAAGCTCTTGAGAGCGCTTAAGGACTTGGGGGCGGCTCAATTCCCTTCTTTTCGCGCCGTGAAAGCTCCTATGGACCACCAACAACCGGTTGACGGATCGCTCGTTCGTACACCATGTTAATAAGTCAAGTAGACGAGCTGTATGAGGGATATCCCAGCATTTCAGCGTGTGGTCTATGTTCATGTTCTTCTCCTGGGGGCCGGCTGCTACATCTAGCAAAGCAGAGACCCCAAGCAGATCTATGCCTGTAGTGAGATCCCATGCCGCCGCACTGACCAAAGCGTTGAGTGAAGCATCGCCGTATTGCACGAGTTGAGAGAGGTTTAAGCGACAATTTCTTGAAACTCCAGGAGTTCCAGAGCCCCAGCCCCGGTTTTCGCAAGACGCGATCCAGGTTTTCGCTGCTTCTGCCCTTGTACGCCAGAATAGGGCCCCTCATCTCGGTTCGTGTGCTTTTGGGTAGCGTGGCGAGATCTCAGATTTTGTTACCTTGCCGTTTGGACTCCTCCAGTATACGCATACAAATTCCACCCATCCCTTCCGGGATCCACGCTCATAAACCGCTGCAGCGGGAACGCACAGGTCCGCCCGCGCATGTAGTCCGACAGCCCGTGGGTGTCGCGCTGGTGGCCGGTGTACTTGTACTCCTGCTTGTCGCTCTGGTCGGGGGCGCACTCCGTGCCGTTGGGGTGCTGCCTCGCTTCTTGGTCGGCGTCGCTGGTGAAAACGCATGGGCGGTCCAGGTGGTCTGCGAAGAAGAAATGGCGGTCGCCATCGTGGCTGCGCCTAGTGATCAGGCCCAGGGGGCTATGGAGGAAGTCATTCTCTTGAGTCCAGACCTCGCAGAGGCTGCTCGGCTGTCCACCACTCGTCTGACATGTGAGTAGACATTTCCCTCTCATCAAGCAATAAAGCCCGGTTTTTCAGTTGCAATCAGAAGCTCACTGGTGTCCAGGTGGCTAGGCCTTACGCCTTCGATGGTAGGGCGCTGATCTGCAAGCAGCCAGGCGTCGCGCTCGTGGGTGACCGAGACGAGAGCGGGTAGCTTGGCGTCCTCACGGTACAGGCAAAGATCTTCTGGTAGAGAACTCGGTGGCCGTTCGAGCCAGTCTCCTAGGGTCGGTCCGGCCTGGGCCATGAGGTCGATTAACGAGGTGTCGAAATCGATAACTAAGACCAACGCAGTACTCCTGGAAACGGTACCAGGCCATTGGCTACACCAACCTTCCCGGAGAATTCGCCCTCCAAACAGTTGCCTAGATCGCTCCAGCGCCTCTGGGTAAGAAAGCTCTTCTTCTCTAGCACCCAAGAATTTCCTGTGAACCACCAGCAACCGGTCTACCTCTTGAGTCTTCAGGCACCAGCTGAGCAAGACTTCTAGTCGAACAGTGTGAGGGACCTCCCAGCAATCCACTGAACACTCCTTATCCCGGCATTTTTAAGTTAGAGGCCTGCAGCAAGGCCAATTAGATCCGACACCCCAAAGGGATCGAGCGTAGACGTGATGTCCCAACCCGCAGCGCTAACTAGAGCACCAGGTGAAGCATCACCGTACTCCACGAGTTGAGAGAGGTTTGGGGCAACAATGTCTTGGATCTCCTGGAGCACCAGGGCCCCAGCCCCGACCTTCGCAAGGCCCGATCCAGATTTTCGCTGGCCCTGCACCTGTACATGTACATCGGAGTAGGGCCCCTCTTGTGGATTCACATGCTCTGGATAGCCCGAGGATACTTCAGGATCCCTTGCCCTGCCATTGCTTGACAACGATGCAGCCAGCCCGTCGCGTTGTTTCTCCGACTGGACCTCCACAACTCTTTTCACTCCCGAAGCCCTCTCTGCTTCGCTAACCTGGTCGAGCGCTTCCTTGGTTTGTTCGACAGCTTGACGCCGCGACCTTGGTCGGAAAGCGGCTACAAGGGCAGTTCTCTTCTCCCGATCGGCAAGAACTTTGAGTACCTGGATTCCTTTGCGCCAAGCAGCTCTGCCCGTCGGATCTACAAGGACCAGGGGATTCCCCCGAGTGTAAGCATACAAATTCCACCCATCCCTCCCCGGATCCACGCTCATAAACCGCTGCAGCGGAAACGCACACGTCCGCCCCCGCATGTAGTCCGACAGCCCGTGGGTGTCCCGCTGGTGGCCGGTGT